>JAJRTF010000110.1 GCA_021545585.1 Zetaproteobacteria bacterium | reverse complement strand
AGGCCATCATAGCGCGTATGGTTAACCGCTTCGGCCAGCGTCATATCGCCGCAAATCACTTCGGACAATCCCGGCGCTCTCTGGGCACCGAAATACTCATACAGATGCCCCTTGCGCATATCGGCATCGATGAGCAATACCTTTTTACCCGCTGTGGCCAGCACATGGGCCAGATTGGCCGATACAAACGATTTGCCGACACCGGGGGCCGGGCCGGAAATCATGACAATGTTGTTTTTCGCATCCATCAGCCCGAAATGGAGGTTTGTTCTCAAGCTGCGCAGACTTTCCACGGCCATATCGGAATCGTTGACCGATGCCAGCAGGAAGTCGCCATGCTTGCCCTTATGCTTGCGCATCTGCTCATGCAATGAAATCTGCGCCTCGGCATGCGGTACCGTGGCATAAACCGGAATGCCCAGTTTCTGTTCGATGATGTCGGGCGATTCGATGCCTTTTTGCATGCTCTTGCGGATAAACACAAACAGCACGCCGACAAACAGGCCCAGCACCAGACCCAGTGCCATGATCAATGCTTTCTTCGGCTTGATGGGTTTATCGGGGATCACAGCATAATCGAGAATGCGGACATTGCCTATGGTACCGGCCTTGGCCACTTTCAGCTCCTGCACCTTGTTCAGCAGCAGCGTGTATAATTCCGTCTGCACCTTGACATCACGCATCAGGCGCAGCACTTCCTGCTCGGTTTCCGGCAGCGCCTTGACCTTGCTGTCCAGCTGTTGTTTATCCTTCTGCAGCCGGGACAGTTTGGCATTGAGTGACTGAATCACCGGATGACTGGCGGTAAACCGACGCTCCAGCTCCGCCTTTTTCAGCCGTATACCGGAAATCTGGCTTTCCATCTCGACGGCCTGATCCAGCACGGCCTGGGTTTCCAGCCCGACATCAAGGGAGCCGCGTTTGAGCCGGTAACTGTTCATTTTCGCTTCGGTTGTATCGAGTGCTTCCTTGATCTTGGGCAACTGCCCCTGCAGAAAACTGAGTGCATTCTGGGCTTCTTCGGATTTGCGTTCGACATTCTGGCGCAGATACACATTGGCTGCGGCATTGAGCACCGACACGGCATAGGCCGGATCGCTGTCCTCCAGCGTCATTTGCAGGATACCGGTCTTTTTCCCCTTCTCTGAAACACCGATGAACTGTTGCAACAGTTCCACCTGATGCAACCAGCTTGCCTTGACCACATCAAAGCGGGTTCCCGGCCGTGCTACCAGCCTGGACACATTGATCGAAACACCCTGATGCTCTGCCTGCTTGCCGACTTCCCCCTGCACCAGCAGCACACCATCCTCATCCAGCAATTGATAGTGCCCGGCCTCTCCGGCGACCAGAGTGAGCTCTTCTTCCTCGTATGCGCGCGGCACCTCCAGATGCGACACACGAATTTTCTCTCCACCCCAGGCAAAACTGTCCAGCCCGAGCCATGGCTCAGTCGGAGCTTCATCTTCCGCATGGCTTCGTGCCAGCCAGCTGCCGATCAGCGGAAAATAATGCGGGGATACGGAAATATCCAGATTCAGATCATCCACCACCTTGCCCAGCACCGAGCGTGACCGGATAATTTCAATCTCTGCATCGGCCGGCGCCTCGCCGGTAAGCAGGGCATCCAGATCAGCCATACCACCCAGACCGGATTTCTTTTCCTCGACCTGCAGCAGCGCATCAGCCTGATAAATCGGTGTAGCCAGAAACGCATAGGCTGTAGCAAGCAGCAGAAACGCAACCGCAATGGCGAGTATCCAGCGATACCCGTCAACAATCACGCCGATATATTCGGCCAGATCGATTTCGTCCTCCGCGCCGAAGGGGGCGGCTTCGCGTGAAGGGGAATGGGTGAGAGGGGAAGAAGTGTTCATGCGAATACCCGAGTGAAGAGTGATGGGTGAAGAGTAAAGGGGAATGGGGGATGGGTGAGGGGGAAAAACATTATGGCTTTACCTTGTTCAGCAGGCCACTTACCAACCTTGAAACACGATCCGTCATTGCGAACGCCGCATCATCGCTCATTATATAATTTAATCTTACTGCAATCATTAATTGTGTCTCCAGCTCACTCAGTGATCCCCGAGCAATGTGTAAAAACTGGGCAAATTCTTTCTGCCCGCCTCTGGCTGCACCCTCAGCGATATTGCTGGGAATGGAAACAGAAGCTCTCCGCATTTGTGATGCCAGGCCAAAGCGTTCATCAGCGGGAAATGTGCGCGTGATTTCATAAATCCGTACAACCAGATCCATGGCATTTGTCCACGCATCAAGTTTACAGTGTGGCCGCTCGCTTCTCCATTCACCCATCACCCATTAACGCGACAGCGCTCGAATCACTGCAATCGACTGAATGGTGCCCTGCAGCTGATTGAGCAGACGGCCCCAGCGGACGATTTCGGCGGTTGAGACAAACACCACATCATGGGCATGCAGATCGAACTGGTCGGCCAGAATCAGGGCATCGGGGGAATCGGCATCGAGCTGATAAATCACCGGCTTGAACGATGCGGCCAGT
>JAJRTF010000109.1 GCA_021545585.1 Zetaproteobacteria bacterium | reverse complement strand
CCGCCATCTGGGCTGCATCAATCGCGCCAAAACCGAGCGGACGGCGAGACATCATCGTCATACCGTAGCCGACATCATTCTGCACACGACCGAAGCGCACCTTGAACAGATCGCTTGCAACATACACGCCTTCAGCCATACCGATGCCATTCTGGTTGGCATCAATCCACCAGGCGAAATTGTCATACGAACCGGAGGAGATCAGACCCAGCTCACCAAAGCCAACCTTGTTGTTGGATGACCATTTGCCATTGGCATCCTGCGTCAGGGCACCATCCAGCATACCCATACGGTGGCCTGGCATTACAGGCTGGTCGTTCATGTCAGTGATAGGCCCGGCACCGGAGAATACCACCTGCGTACGCAGGGTGAACGGGAAATTACTGGCAAATACTGCTGCCGGAGATTCATCACCGGCATCAACATTCTTGCCCGGACCCTGCTGCATATCAAGATTTTCCTTGCCTGCTTCAAAGCGGAAGCCTCGCTCACGAAATGCAACACCCATCTTCGAAAGTTTCGGGAACATCGTATGGCATGAGTTACATGACATGCCGTATTTCCGGGCAAAGACCGGAATCGCATCAGCATCTTTCGCAAAAAAAGCGAGCGTACCCACCAGGGTGAAAGCGCCGACGACTGTCGTCATTATTATTTTTTTCATTGGAATGATATCCTCCTGTTTTTCATCTGGCTCGCAGCAGCGAACTACCTGTTATATAGAAAGCTTGCTGCCAAAAGAAATGGAGTTGTCGCATGATGACAGAGATGAAAATTATCCTTTTATTATTCAACGCCTAGAATGGTCATGCCATCAATATGGAAGTACGGATCTTTTCCAATCATGGGAATGTAAGCGCTTTGGATTCCCGAAAACGGGAAAAATCCACCTAGAATTCCACTTCGATGTTGAACTTGAAATCACCATAGGCAGGGCCGGCATTCACATCCATCAACCAGCCAAGCTCGAACTCGACATCATCCAGAAGCTTAAGGGTCGCCACCGGGCCGATAAGATGGGATTGCTGATTACCGGGAAGAAACTGATTGAACTCTCCGAAGGAACCATAGGCTTCCAGCGCCAACTCCATGAAGGAGAACGCATAATGGGAGCGCCAGGCATAACCCAGCGATGCTGAGCCGGCGCCGGACCCGAGCTTCTGCTTCAAAATAATATTCGCGGTATGCCGCCAGCGCTCGCCTCTGTCTTCGAGCAGCAGCTTGCCCTCAACAGCATCAGGCGCTCCGGAAGATGGCGCTGCCCATACATATTCGGTATAGATGCCCCAGTCCAGACCCAGCGCATTCAGTCTGGGGAGCACGAAAATATTTTCCCATTTGGTGGCGGTATAATCGTACTGGCTGCGATTGCCTGGCTTCCGATACACGGCATAGACACCCGTACTCCACCAGTCGGTCAGTCCCGCGGCAAGCTCGAACTGCTGTTTCACACTGCCATTTTCGGCTGGCTTTGAGTCCCGCACAATATCGGTTTGCGTTTCAAACTCGATGCTGCCTTTTTCAACATGCGGGGAATATACCTTCTTGGCCCAGCTCGCCTGCGGCAGCATAAGCATCAACATTCCCAGCATCAGTAATCGTGGCATAAAATCGCTCCAGTTTTTTGAACTGGTAGATTGCAGGACACATGCCAGTCACGCCGCTTTGGAAAGCTTCGTTGTATCAACAAATCAGCAAACCCGACTTCTCACCTGCGGGAAATACCCCTCCATGCACTCCCGGAATGAAGAATCACTCCTCCAGCTTTCTGTACAGGGTCGACAGCCCGATACCCAAACGTCTGGAGGCAAGGCTTTTATCGCCATCACAGTCATCAATGGTTCGCCTGATCCAGTCCGATTCAAACTGTTGCAGGGCATCGGCCAATGACGGCGAAGCAATATCGCCGCCGCCGTGCTGATCTTCCTCAAAGATCAGTGATCGCTCCAGATAATTGCGTAACTGGCGCACATTCCCCGGCCATGACTGCTGCTGAATCTTCTGCACCAACGCCATCGGCAGCGCTGCGGGCTGTCTGCCCATATCCAGAGCAAGTTCGCGATAGAGGCGTTCAGCCAACGGCAACAGGTCTTCTGGACGGTCACGCAGGGGAGGTATTTCTATTGTCAGCACAGACAAACGGTAATATAAATCATTTCGGAAGCCCTTATCTTCGATCATATCCCGGGGTGAAACATTGGTTGCTGCAATAATACGGCCTCTGAATTTCTGATCCTTGGTGCTGCCCAGCGGCCGAAACGTGCCGTCATCCAGAACATGTAACAGTTTGGCCTGCAGCTGCCCCGGCATTTCTGCAATTTCATCAAGAAATAACGTCCCCTCGGCAGCCTCTTCGAATAGCCCTTTCTTGTTCCGGTCCGCACCAGTAAACGCGCCTTTGCGAAATCCGAACAATTCAGATTCCAGCAGATTTTCAGGAATGGATGCACAGTTAATGCTGATAAACGGAAGTTCTTTGCGGCCATCGCTGATATGAATCAGCTTTGCCAACAGGCCTTTGCCGACCCCTGTCTCGCCGGTGATCAGGATGGGAGCATCAGAAGAGGTCGCCTTTTCGGCAATTTTCCGGACCATCTTCATCGGCTCGGAATCACCCAAAGTGGCCAGCTGGCTTTCCTCCTGCTTGCGACTTGCCTTGCGTTGCACCTGTCCCTTGAAAAGCTGCATTTCCTTTAATCGGTGCAGGCGCGCAAAAAGTTCATCAAACCGGATCGGCTTGGTAATGTAATCATAAGCACCCTGACTGATGGCCTGAATAGCCATATCCCGATTGCCAAATGCAGTCATGAATATCACCGGCATATCCAGCTTCTGGGTATTGCAATACTGAAGAACACTGAAGCCATCACCATCGGGTAAATTGATGTCACTCAAAATCGCATCCGGGCTTTCCTGATCAATCAATTGCATGCCCTGATGCAGGGTTCCGGCTTCCAGCACCTGATAATCCTCATCAACCAGCATTTCAGCAATGCCCGCACGAATACGCGCCTCATCCTCAATAATCAGAATCAGCATGATGCCCTCCCTGTTCGACCGGAATGCTGATGCGGAAACAACAGCCTTCTGAGCTGTTTTCGATCAACTCCAGATCGCCATGCATGCGCTGCATCAAATCGCGGCTGATGGATAGTCCAAGACCTGTTCCCTTACCTCGCGGCTTGGTGGTAACCAGTGGTGAAAAAATCTGCTCTCCCAATTCTTCAGGGATACCGCCCCCGTGATCCGCCACATCGAGACAGATACAATCGTTTTGGCAAGAACCCATGATATTGACCGTATCACCCGTCCGGGATACATCAACAGCATTCAACAGCAGATTTACCAGCACCTGACGGATCACATCTTCGCTGCCAAGAGCCGTCGGCAAATTCGGAGATAATGACACCTGAAACTCCAATGGTTTGGCCTGACGGGAAAGTCGAACCAGGCTCAGTGAACTCTCGACAACGGCTTGAATATCAATGCTCTCATGTTCATTGGATGATTGCCGGCCGAAATCCAGCACGTTGCGAATGATGTTTTCAGTGCGGCGCAATTCACTGGCTGTAGCCTCAAGGTTTTTTTCCGCCGCCTCCATATCACCTTTGCCCAGCTTGCGTCTGCACACCTCAAGCGACACCGATGCCGCCGACAACGGATTACCCACCTCATGTGCAATGCTGGCTGTCATCAAACCCAGCGCATGCATCTTCTCCTGATGCGCTGCGAAACTCCTAGCCTGAATAAGCTCGCTGTTTCTCTGGGTCAGGGCATCCCCCATTTTATTCAGTGCGCTGGATAGTTCGCCAATCTCATTGGCTCCAAAATCCGGGCAGCTGGGTGAAAAATTACCCTTTCCGATTCTCGCCACCTCCCTGCGAAGCAGCACCAGTGGTCTGACAATCTTCAGAAACAAATAGCCGCTCACCCCGGCCAGGAGGCCGAACAACACAAACAGCGAAACGATGAAGTCTTCACGCATATCCAGATGCAGGCCGGACACCATACGCATGGATTGATTGACAGCATTATCCATACCGTGATGCCTGGCTGACATCGACTGCGACAGCGTCTGCAACTTTTCATCCAGCTCCTGCATCAGAATCGGCCCTTCCATATTACCGGTCGCAAACGGTAATGAAAATATCTTATCTGCAATCTGATGCATCGCCTGCAACTGGGGTTTTATATTCATGCCCCCAGCTTGGACCAGTCCGCTTTCGGCCAGCAGTGCGTCAATCTTCGCTGAACTCATTCGATACCGACTGATGTGGTCAATGGAACCGGTAATCAGATAATCATGTATGTGTGCCACCATTCCCCTGATCCGCATTTCCAGCTCATGCAAATGATGACTTTCATGGTTCGACTTCTCAATCTGTACTGCCATATCGTGGATCATTGAGATATCCTTCAACTGGTGCCAGCCGACAAATGCGACATAGGCAAATACCGCCAACAGCCCCATAGTCAAAGTTCCGGAAAGTCCTTTAAACACTTTCAAAATAAAGCCTCCAGTCAAAAACCAAGCTGCAGACACAATGGACCACATTCGCATGCCAACAAGACCTGCGGCTGCCACAGACCATCAAATCAAAGGCTTGCGCTCTCATTACCTGCCTCCTTTATCATGGAGATGCCACCCCGGATCACAATCAATACAATAGCAAAACCGATCAACAGATCTGGCAGATTGGAGTCAAGCAGGTATACCAGTAATCCTCCCAGAATGACTCCCGAGTTGGCAATGACATCATTCTTTGAAAATATCCAGCTGGCTCGCATATGGATTTCTCCGTGGCGGTGTTTGGCAATCAGTGACAGGCACCAGATATTGGCCGCCAGAGCCAGCAGGCCAAAGCCTATCATAAACATGGATTCCGGTTCACTGCCGAACAGATAGCGGCGAGCAACATCACTCAATACGCCCATAGCCAGCATGATTTGAAAGATGCCGCTGATGTGAACAGCCCGTACTTTGACGTTGATGGACTTGCCCACTGCATACAGTCCTACGGCATACACCAAGGCATCGGCAAGCATATCGATGGCATCGGAAATCAGGCCGGTGGATTGTCCGATCAGGCCGAAAACAAATTCGATCACAAACATCACGCCGTTGATCGCAAGCAATAGCACCAAGGTGCGTTGCTGTTCCTTCTGTGTAACCTCAATATGACAATCGCATCCACTCATGGTGTTTCTGCCCGGGATGGTTTAATGATCATGGCAATGGTTTTCCGGTTGTAAGGTGGCATGTTCAACACCCAGTTGCTGAAGCCTTTCAAGAAGAATCGGCAACAGGGTCGGCCATTGATCCATCTGATGGATATGAATATGTACCGATATGGCCAGTTGACCGGATGGCAAACGCCACAGGTGAATATGGTGGATACCATCGACCCCATCAAGCGATTCGATTGCCAGTACAATGGTATCGGAATCAAGCCCCTGCGGAACCGCCTCCATCAGATCCAGCGTGGTTTCACGTACCAGTCGCCAACCGCCCCAAGCCAGAACACCGGCAACAAGAAACGACAGAATCGGGTCAATCGGCATCCATCCGGTCAGAAGAACCACAGTGCCGGCAACAATCGCAGCAACAGAGCCAAGCGCGTCGCCCAGTACATGCCAGTAGGCAGCGCGGGTATTGATATCGTGACTGTCATGCAGCCAGCGCATAATGATAAGATTGATGCCAAGGCCAAGCGCAGCAATCAACAGCACCATGCCGCCCTGAACCTCGGGCGGATCGGCGAGACGGCCTACGGCTTCCCAGACGATCCAGCCGCTTAAGAACCACAGCATCAAGCCATTCGCCTGTGCTGCAAGCACCTTGGCGCGGCCATAGCCATACGTCATTTGCGCATGAGCTGGCCGCCCGGCAATATGCCGGGCCAGCATGGCCAGTCCCAGGGCGCCGACATCCGAGACCATATGCCCGGCGTCGGCCAGCAACGCCAGCGAATTTGCCATCAAGCCACCGAACAGTTCCACCACAGCAAATACCGCCGTCAACCAGAAGGCGGCACTCAGGGCATGATAATGACCGGCATGACTCATATTTGGCATACTATCAGCTTGAAAGCATCGCTGTTCGGTCGGGCTGCATTTATATTTTCCTGTTGCTGAAGCGTGCATAAAGACATGGCAACACAAACAGTGTCAACAGCGTTGATGACACCAGCCCGCCAACCACCACTGTTGCCAGTGGACGCTGAATTTCCGAACCGATACCCGTAGCCAGAAGCAGGGGCACCAGTCCCAGGCCTGCAATCATGGCGGTCATCAATACCGGTCTTAAACGACTTTCGGCGCCATGGCATATGGCTTCATCCATGTCGCTGCAGTCGTCAATGTGGCGATTGATGGCATCGACCAGTACCACGCCGTTGAGGACTGCAACGCCGAACAGGGCGATAAAGCCGATGCTGGAAGGTACGGATAAATACTGGCCGGAAACGAACAGGGCCAGAATACCGCCGATCAATGCCATCGGCACATTCAGCATAATCAATGTTGCCTGCCCGACGGAATGGAACATGAAATAGAGCAGCAGGAATATCATCAGCAGCGACAGCGGCACAACAATCATCAACCTGGCCTGTGCCCGTTGCTGGTTCTCAAACTGGCCGCCGAACACCACGGCATAACCCGGTGGAAGGTCAATCTCATTCTGGATGCGTTGATCCAGTTCAGCCACCAGCGAGCCCATATCCCGGTCTTCCACATTGCTTTGAATGACCACCCGTCGCTGTACATCGTCGCGTTTGATCATCGGCGGTCCCTGCTCCACGCCAATCACCGCCACATCCTCAAGGCGTACCCAGGCGCCATTGGAGGCCTGCAGAATAAGGTTACCGATGCTTTCGATGCTGTTGCGGAAGTTTTTACCCAGGCGGACATAGATATCATAGCGCTCGTTGCCGGAAATCACCTGTCCGGCCGAGGCGCCACCAATGGCATCGGCAACCAGGCTCATGACATCATCCACAGGAATGCCGTAGCGATCCAGTTTGCTGCGATCCGGGCGAACCACCAGCTGAGCTTCGCCCTCGATTTGTTCCATGGCCACATCGCGTGTGCCGTCGATGCTTTTGGTCAGCGTTTCAATCTTTTTACCCATCTCGGCCAGCACTTTCAGATCCGGGCCGAACAGTTTGATGGCCAGAGCTGCCTTAACACCGGAGATCAACTCATCGACACGCATGGCAATGGGCTGGGTGAATGCAATCAGCACCCCGGGAACAACATCCATCTGTTCGCGCATCAGCTTCTGCAACGCCTGCCTGTTGTCGGCACTTGTCCATTCGGAAACAGGTTTCAGACCGACAAACAGTTCAACATTCGATACGGGTTCCGGATCACCGCCGATTTCTGCGCGGCCGATGCGGGCTGACACATAGGTGATTTCCGGAAAGTTTTCAATCAGCACCTTTTCCAGTTTTCCGCCCATCTCCTTGGCATAGGACAGCGAAGATGACGGCGCCAGCGTCACCCGGATGGCCAGTGTCCCCTCTTCAAGCTCAGGAACAAATTCCGTACCTAGAAACGGTACAATGGCAAGCGTTAAGACAAATGCAGCTGCGGCACCGCCGACCACTTTTTTACGCACCGTTAAAGCGGACTGGAGCAGTTCATGATAGGCCCGTGCAATGGGCGCCAGCACAGGGCTTTCTTTATGGACGATGCCCCTGGTGAATGCATATGTGGCCAGTACCGGCATAACAAACAATGCCACCAGCAGCGAAGCAAACATGGCGAAGCAGATCGATAGCGCCATGGGGGTGAACATCTTGCCTTCTACGCCTTCCAGTGAAAACAGCGGCGTGAACACCAACAGAATGATGAGCACGGCAAACAACACAGGGCGCGCAACCTCTCTGGACGCTTCAGTGATTCGCAGCGGAATGCCCTGATTGTTATCCAGACGATGATCATTCATATGACCCTGTTCCAGATGTTTGAAAATATTCTCCACCATGACTACCGAACCATCCACCATCATGCCAATGGCGATAGCTAGGCCGCCCAGACTCATCAGGTTGGCCGAAATACCGTAATGCTCCATCACGGCCAGTGCAGACAGAACCGAGATGGGTACCGACAGTAAAACCAGCGTTGCTGCACGCACATTCATCAGGAACAGAAACAGAATGATGATAATCAACACAAATGCCTCGAGAAGCGCTTTTTCCACGGTCCATACTGCCTTGTTGATAAGCTCGGACTGATCATAGAAGGGCTGAATACTGACACCTTCAGGCATGGATTTCTGCACGATTTCCAAACGCGATTTTACATCATCAATGGTGTTCTTCGTGTTGGCGCCAAAGCGTTTGAGAACAATACCGACCACCACTTCCCCAAGATCCTTGATCCGGCCATTCTGTTCGCGTTCGACCATCGTTACTGCGCCCTGACGAATAGCCCCGCCAAAGGCCACGGTTGCGACATCGCGTACCCGAACCGATGTACCATGAACCGTTTTCACGGGAATGGATGCAATGGCTGCCAGCCCGTCTTTACCGCCGGGAACCCAGCCGACGCCCCGGATGACCAGCTGTTCGGCGCCCTGCGGCAGATACCAGCCACCGGCATTACGATTATTGGCTTCAACGGCATTGACCACATCAGACACATGTAGCTGATAGGAAAGCAGTTTTTCTGCATCGATTTGCACCTGATACTGCCGCACTTCGCCGCCGTAGGAGAGAATATCGGTCACGCCTTCGACCGGCATCAGCATCAGCTTCACCACCCAGTCGTTCAGGGCTCTGAGTGTAAGGGCATCAAAACCGGCTTCCGGATCGGACTTGATGATGTATTGAAATACCTGTCCGAGACCGGAGGTGTTCGGGCCGACCTTGGGTGTGCCCGCCCATGCCGGCACGGTCTGGCGGGCATCCTGAAGTTTCTGGAACACCAGTTGTCTGGCAAAGTAGATATCCGTGCCTTCCCTGAATACAACCGTGATGACGGATAGTCCGGTCTTGGAGATTGAACGCACCTCTTCGACATCAGGCAGCGAATACATCACTGCCTCAATCGGATAGGTGATCAGTTGTTCCACTTCTTCCGAGGCAAGTCCCTCGGCTTCGGTATTGATCTGCACCTGCACGTTGGTCACATCGGGGAATGCATCAAGATTCAGTTTGGGCACAACGAACATGGCATAAGCCATGGAGCCGATGAGCAGCATAAGAATCAGCAGGCGGTTGTTGACCGCCGAATCAATCACTTTGACAAACATGATCGATACCTCAGTGGTTATGTACTTCAAAGCCGGATTTAGCCAACTCTGAAGTGAGTACAAAAGCACCATTCACAACAACGGATTCACCGGCCTTAATACCGCTGACAACCTCCGTCAGTCCCATACTGGCTTTGTACACCGTTACTTCGCGGCGTTCAAAATGCCCCGGCTCTTCTTCAACGAAAACAATCAATTCACTGCCCTGCCGCTGAATGGCCGCCTCTGGCAGGAGCAGTGCCTTTTCACCCGCACCCGTTGCAATATCTGCACTCACAAACATGCCCGGATGCAAAAGGTCGTTTTTGTTTTGAACCTTCAGCCGGACTCCGGCGGTACGGGTCACGCGATCAAGTTGATGATGAATGTTGATCACCGTGCCCGTATAGTGCCCGCTGGTACCTTTCGGCATCACCGATGCTGTCTGCCCAACGCTTATCCTGGCCAGCTGCGTTTCAGGGATATTCAGCTCGACCCATACATACGATTCATCCGCCACCTGCATCAGACGACTGCCCGCCGCCAAGTGTTGACCGAGGCGAAAATCATCGGCCACAACCGTTCCGGTATGGGGAGCCCGTAAGGTCAGCAGACCGTATTTTTCCTGCTTGAGCAGTTTTGCAATATCATGTTTGTTCAAGCCGTAAGAAAACAACGTGGCTTTTGCAGCGGCAAAATTGGCATGCATGGCCTGATAGGTGCTCGCAGCCTGTTGCAGCCGCGCCTGCGAAACAATTTTTTGCTGTGCCAGTGATTCCAGACGTGCCAGTGCCTGCTTGCTGCGCTGATGTTCGGCCTTGCCTCTGAGATAAGCTGCCTCGGCCTGTGCAAGCGTCGTGCTGTTCAGGGTAACCAGTGCCTGCCCCTTTTTCACATGATCGCCAAGACGGACATGGCGGGCATGTACCACGGCATCCACCAGTGTCGTGATATCCGCCAGCGTATAGGCATTGAAGGTTATCGCACCGGGGGCCGTGATGGTCTGCGGTTTGGGGCGCAGGCGGATGATTTCGGTGACAGTACCAGCCTGTTTGATTTGTGCTGGAGTCAGCTTGATCAAACCGCCTTCTTCATGGCCGCCATGCCCGGTGTTTTCGTGACCATGCTCGCCCGCCATGAGATTGGGGCTGATGACCAGAAATCCTGTCATCAGCATGGTTGTGATAGATATCGTTATTGTTTTCATGATTGGATTCCTTTAAGAATATATTCGGGATGACCGAGCACTTCGGCCAGTTGGATTCGGGTCAACCAGCCCTGTTGAATGATTTCCAGTGCGGTCATTTGAGCATCAATGCCCTGCTTGATATGAACCACGAGTTCTTCCAGATCCAGTTCGCCTGCATCATAGGCCTGGCGAGCAAGGGAGATGGTGTTTTTAGCACTCTGTAACATGTCTGTTTCGATCATATCGGACAGGGCGTGCATGGCATTGGCATGATTGTCGATGGCACTCTGTACGGCATAACGCAGTTGCTGTTGCGACCACTCCAGTCCGGTGCTTACCCGCTCTTTTTCTGCCAGTGCGGCGCGGTAAGCACCCTGATGACTGTTCAGAACTGGAAATGGAACCGTAATGCCCAGCTTGATCAGCTGTTCTCCCGCTTCACGCCCGGTCATGGCGCTCAATGTAATATCAGGGATGCGGGCAGCACTGGCCATATCCGCCTGGGCATTGAACTGCAGCAGTTTCGACCCCAAAGCCAAAAGGTCAGGCCTGGATTGCAATGCCACCCTGTATGCATCCGAGGGCGGTTGCCAGTCCGTATCCAGTGACGAAAGCTCCAGTTGAGGGATGTTCTCCGAATCCTGCACATTACCAAGGGCAAGCCGGTAGCGCTGCCGGCTTTGCGTCAAAAGCTGCCGGGCAGCCGTGGTTGTATTTAGCGCCGAAGCAAAAGCCGACCGGGCAAGGTTTGCATCAAGCTGGCTGGACTCCCCCAGCTCCAGTTGCTGTGCAACGGCCTCGGCCACCTTCTTGAGCATATCGCTCTGTTGACTGCGTAAGTCGAATACACGCCTGGCAAAATAAAGTGCGATATAAGATCTGGCGGCTTCAATCATAAGTTGCTGGCGTGTGTTTTGCTGAATCTGACTGGCGCTATCCAGCGCGGCCTGAGCCGATTTTTCCCTAAGTCCGCGCTTGCCACCTATTTCAATGCCCTGAGACAGGGTGATATAGTAATCACTGGATGTTCCACCGCCGTTCAGACGACGGCGCTGCGGTTCCAGAGAAAGCTCGGGGTTATAAGTATAAGCGCTTTGTTCGGCCAGGTTTCCTCTGGCCATGGCCGTATTCTGCTCTGCCATTTGCAATACCGGATGCTGCTTGGCTGCGGTATCCATCGCATCTTTCAAGCTGTCGGCATGGGCATAAAACGGGTGAATGCATGATAGCATTCCGATCATCAAGAAACGTGTATGCACGGTTTCCCCCTGTAAATAGAATAAGTGGGTTACGGGGAAGCTGATTTTCCAGGAACGGAATCATTTCGAGAGCCTGAAGCGATCTGCAGACCGGACTGGCTCCTGATTCAGGAAATCAGCTGTGCAAAAACCTGGGCGGTTGTTCGATGAGGTGAAGAATCTCCGGGAGATTCAGTGAGATAAGCCGAATGGCCGGTTCAACATATGCCTCTGGCTGGCTCTGGGCATGATCAGCCGGCCCCAAAAACACATGTGCTGCATGGGCGGAACATGTCTGATCAACGCTGTTGTTCTCCGTGGAATTGTCGTGGTCAGGATAGGATAATGTTGCTTCAAGCTGGGCAGGCGTATCAGCCGCGTGGCATACATCAATACCCGCTGCGCAGACAAACATGCCCATTTGCAGAGAAAAAACAGCAATCCAAGCCAGATAACGCATGCCGGCAACCTTAGGTTTAAAGGCGTGTGATAGCAAGCATGCAAGATTCACTGCGCAAACCTTTGCATACGATGATTGCCCCAGTCGGCCACATAAATCTGCCCATTGCGACTCACGGCAACACCGGTAGGGCCGGAAAAGAATCCGGGCCTGTTGCCTTTTGCTCCCCATGCAGCAAGAAAACGGCCTTGATGATCAAAATGCTGGATACGATTATTATAAAAATCCGCCACAAACAGGCTCCCATCCCGACTCACAGCAAGACCGGAGGCGACACGAAAACGCCCTCCCCACAACCCCACTCCACCGATTTGGTGCAGAAAATGACCTTTGGCATCGAATACCTGCACACGATTGTTATAAGCATCAGACACATAAATGTGATCATCTGTACCGACAGCTATGCGCGATGGATAATAGAATTCACTTTCCCGATCATCCGAAATCAGAAAGTTGAGAGCGGATCGCACAACATTGACCTTTCCACGTTTGCCCCATACACGAATCAAACGACCATCTGGAGTGAACTGTTGAATGCGATGATGGTATTGATCCACCACGTACACCATCCCTGCAGCATTCACCGCCACATCCACCGGTGAATCGAATGCATCCAGCCCTTCACCGGCTTCTCCCCATGCCGCGATAAGGAACCCTTTGTTATCAAAGTGAAAGATTCGGTCCAAATCATAGTCTGTTACCCAGACCGTATCGTCAGGTCCGATGCCAATCCCGCCGGGCTTTTCAAATACTTCCTGGCCGAATGCCATCAGAAAATCGCCACCTGCACTGAACTTCTGCACGCGCCTGTTGCGTACATCGGTGATATAGACAAAACCTTTCTGGTCCACCGCCACATCAAACGGTTCATTGAATTGACCCGGTGCATCACCCAAACCACCCCATACCAGTACATTGGCAGGGCTACCGCTACAGGCAGCGAGCAGAGTGATCACAAAGAGTCCGAACAGCGTTGAAAAAGAGCGCGTCAAAACCTTCACCGGCGCGTAATATCCCGTGCAGTGAAACCCGCTTTTCTCACCGCCTGACGCAGTGCCCGATCATCAACATCCGCATCTGGCCTTATCATTACCGTTACCTTGCCAGTCTTCATATTGATATCGACTGTTTCTATTCCCTTCAGCTTTTTCAGGTTCTTTTCAAGGCCGTATGCACAAAACGGGCAGGACAGGCCATCCACGGCAATAGTGGCTGTGTGTTCTGTAGCAGCTTCCGCACATGCCAGGCCCACAGGAACGACTGACAACCATGCAAGCATGAACAACCCCGGTAATATATGCATGTTAAACGCTCCTTAAAAGTTCCGACGAAACCCCGCCGTCCACACCCAGTCTGTTTTCAGGGCTGAACCGTTCAGCCGTTGTATGACCGGTATCTGGACAGCAGTTTCCAGCACATAGCGACTCGTCACATATTGCAGCCCAGGCGCCAGATGCCATATCATTCCGCCGCTATTCATATCTGTCGCTCCTGCCGCTTTATTCTTGCCATTCCAGATCAGACTGGCTTCCAGAACAGCATAGGTAAAGGCAGGCACGCCACCACTTTTCAGCGTGCGCGGAAAGATCCGATATTGAAATGAGACATCTGCTCTTGCCTGATCGCCAAAAGCAAATCCCGATGCTCCGGTGTTAAGTTGGTACCTGACCGCTGCATCAAACTCCCAATCCAGGGTTTGGCGGGTGATGGTCAGCCCTGCAAACGGATCCCATGATCCGGAGCCGGGCTGCAGTGTGCGCGGTAACACTCCAAAGGCATCGCGTTTATCATGTGCCCCTGTCGGAATTTTCAGACCGGCAAACGGTGCGATACGGAGTGTGTCGCCGGGACGGTCTATCTGGATCATGGTATAGCGACCAAAGAATGAAGCGTCACCGATGCCTCGGGCCTCACGCCGGACCCGCGCTCCGTTCACAGTTATATGCAGACGCTTTTCGACATACGGAAGCACGCCGAACAGGGCCAGTCTGGGACTGGCACCGTAGGCCAGCACCAGCGGCACGGCGGTGACAGCCAGATCCCGGTTCATAGGCGCAGAATCTCCTGATTTCCGCATCAGCCTGATCTGACTGCGAAAAATACCCACGCCTTCAGAAACAGGCAGGGCACTGTTAAAGGTAATCGGCCCGGCATTGGCAGTACCCGAACATGCGAACAGTCCGGCAGCAAACACAATGACCCATGCAAACATCATCCAACGTCCTCCAGAGCACCCATAACAGGGCAGGCAGTGAGCGTGGATAGCCATCCATATAAGTGGATTGTCCGGCTCTCTTGTGAAAGACAGCTTCTGTCACTGAACTTGCTCCTCCTACCGGGCAGATTATTGCGCCAGCCCTGCAAAAGCGCCTTCGATATCAGCGAGAGCCGGAAACCAGTCAATCAGCCATCCGGAAACGATGTTAAAACTGCCCAGAAAAATAAGTATGCCGACCAGAATCAGCAACACACCGGACACCTTTTCCACCACCGCCAAATGCCGCTTGAAATCCTGTGACCAGCGCAGGAACGAATCTGTTGCCAGTGCTGCCAGCAGGAAGGGAATCGCCAGCCCCATGGAATACACAAGCAGCAACATAATGCCGTGCATCATTTCACTCTGAACGCCGGCAACAGCCAGAATGGCGCCGAGAATCGGGCCGATGCACGGTGTCCAGCCGAACGCAAAAGCCGATCCAAGAATCAAGGCTCCCATACCATGTTTGGCATTGACACCGCCCGCATCGAATCGCGCTTCCATCATCAGCAGGGGGATGCGAATCAATCCGGTATAGTGCAACCCGAACACCACAATAATCGCTCCGGCAATTTTACCAAGCAATTCCATATGCCCCATCATCCATTGCCCGAGCAGTGTGGCTGATGCCCCCAATGCAATAAAGATCAGGCTAAACCCCGCCACAAACCACAGCGCCTGAACCAGTGCATGTCGCCGCACCACTGCCGTCCGTTCATCCTGCTGTCGCAACTCATTGACCGACACGCCGGAAATATACGACAGGTAGGCAGGCACCAGTGGCAACACGCATGGTGATAGAAAAGAAAGCAGTCCTGCAATCAGTGCACCTGCCAGCGTTACTTCAATCATTCAATATTCTCCTTTTAACCATCATGTACTGTTCAAAGCTTCGCATGGCGCAGTCTGAGCGCATTGGTAATCACCGAAACCGATGAAAAACTCATCGCGGCAGCGGCAATAATCGGTGAAAGCAATAAACCAAACACCGGATACAGTACCCCGGCCGCAACCGGCACACCGGCCGAGTTGTAGATAAAGGCAAAGAAAAGATTCTGGCGGATATTTTTCATCGTCGCCCGCGAAAGTCTGCGAGCCCGCACAATACCGGTCAGTTCACCCTTGATCAGCGTCACCCCGGCCGATTCCATCGCCACATCCGTACCCGTCCCCATGGCAATGCCGACATGAGCCTGCGCCAGCGCCGGCGCATCATTGATACCATCGCCGGCCATGGCCACGGTCTTCCCTTCCGCCTGCAAGGCTTTCACCACGGCCGCCTTCTGATCCGGCAATACATCCGCCTCAAAACGGTCGATACCCAGCTTCTCGGCCACAGCAGCCGCCGTGTTATGGTTATCGCCGGTCAGCATCACCACGTCGATGCCTTCATCACGCAGTTCCCGGATTGCATCGGGCGTGGATGCCTTGATCGGGTCGGATACGCCGATCAGACCGGCAAGTTTCCCGTCGGCAGCCAGATACATCACCGTTTCTCCATCCAACTGATGTTCCTCAACCACCGGAGTCACATCTTCGGCATCAATGCCATTGTCCTGCAACAGTTTCAGGTTGCCCAGCAATACCGATTTACCGCCGAAACGGGCACTGACACCTTTACCGGTAATCGCGGCAAACCCTTCCACCGGTTCAGGCTCGATATCCCGTGCTGCGGCACCGGCAACAATCGCTTCAGCCAGCGGATGCTCACTAGCGCGCTCCAGACTGGCCGCCATACGCAGTACCTGGTTTTCTTCCATGCCATGCATTACCAGCACTGTGGTCAACGTCGGCTTGCCTTTGGTCAGGGTGCCGGTTTTATCCACCACAACGGTATTGACCTTCTCCATCACCTCCAGCGCCTCAGCATTTTTGATCAGCACACCGGCCGTCGCACCGCGACCTGTTCCCACCATAATGGATATCGGTGTAGCCAGCCCCAAAGCGCAGGGGCAGGCGATAATCAATACCGCCACCGCATTGACAATGGCATGCGCCAGACGCGGTTCCGGCCCGATCAACATCCATACCGCAAACGCCGCGACAGCAATACCAACCACAACCGGTACAAAATAACCGGCCACGGTATCGGCCATTTTCTGAATCGGTGCACGCGAGCGCTGAGCCTCTGCCACCATATTCACAATCTGCGCCAGCAAGGTGTCGGCCCCCACCTTCTCGGCGCGCATCAACAACGAACCATTACCGTTCACCGTTGCACCGATCAGTTTCTCCCCGGCCATTTTTTCAACCGGCACAGGTTCACCGGTGACCATGGATTCATCGACATTGCTCTCACCTTCCGTCACTACACCGTCCACCGGCACTTTCTCGCCCGGTCGAATACGCAGCACATCACCGGCAAGCACATCCTCCAGCGGCACATCGGCCTCCGAACCATCCGCCGCCACGCGCCGTGCTGTTTTCGGAGCCATGCCAAGCAACAGTTTGATCGCTTCATTGGTGCGGGAGCGGGCGCGCAACTCCAGTACCTGACCGAGCAGAACGAGTGCAGTAATCACGGCTCCAGCCTCGAAATAAACATCCACCAGCCCACCGTCCATCTGCATCACAGGCGGGAAAACACCGGGAACAAGCAGGGCCACGACGCTGTACACCCACGCCACACCGACACCGAGACCGACCAGGGTAAACATATTCAGATTCCATGTTGTAACGGATAACCAGAAACGTTCGAAAAACGGCCAGCCACCCCACAGAATCACCGGTGTCGCCAACACGAATTCAATCCACTGTACCATGCCCATGCTCAAGCCGGATGGCAGCCACGATGGTGCCAGATCAGCCACCATGGCCAGCACAAATACGGGGGCTGCGAGTACAGTACCCACCTTGAGACGGCGACTCATATCCTCCAGTTCAGGGTTTTCTTCGTCTGCATCGACAGTGCGCGCTTCCAGCGCCATGCCGCATTTCGGACAACTGCCCGGCTCATCACTGACCACCTCAGGATGCATCGGACAGACATATTCGGTCTTCTGCGCCAGTGTCGGTGTCGCCATGGGCTCCAGTGCCATGCCACAGACCTTGCATGTGCCCGGCCCCTGCTGCTCCTGTCCGGGGCACATCGGGCAGAAATAGGTCGCATCGGGATTGTCCGGCACGGATACCTTTTTCACATGATGCCCATGCTCGCATATCTGATCCTTGCCCTCGAAAGATGCCGGATCGGTGGTGAATTTCTCCACACAATGTTGCGAACAGAAAAAATAGTCGTGATCGGCATGGCGTACATGATTGGCCGAGGCGCGAGACACCTTCATGCCGCAGACCGGATCATGGGTGCAATCCTCACCCAGATAATCTTCCGGATTTTCTCCGAATTTTTCTAAGCAGCGTTCACTGCAAAAATGATAATCCACACCGCGGAAGGATCGTGCATGTTCGCTCTCAGCCTTGACTGTCATTCCACAAACCGGATCGATACTCATACTTGTCTCCTTGGCTGAACACTGCCCTGTCTTTTTTCAAATCGGCATGCCTGAACGCCCCTGACAGCGCTTGCCATGGTTCGTCAGGGGCGCTTTAGCCTAGTCCTTGGGGTGATGCAATCCACCCATGCTCTTACGATGCTGGCTGTCAGACATGGTCGATTCCTTCTTTTCTTCATGGCTGTCTTTCATGCCTTCATCCTCACGATCCGGATGATGCATGCCACCCATTGTCTTGCGATGCTGTGCATCGGACATTGTTGCCTTGCCATCCGAATGTTTCATATCATCGGCATGCTCGGGATGATGCAGACCGCTCATCGCTTTACGATGTTGAGTATCGGACATGCTATGCTCTGCATAAACAACCGGTATCGACACCAGCATGATTCCTGCCAACAGACCCATCGCACCTGTTTTTTTCATATCGGACTCCCTTATCTTCATTTCATGTGCTCAACCATCACACAAGGCTGACGAGCACCTATTTCAGCCTTGTGTTCAGAAGGCGTGGTCAAAATATGCATTCGCAAACCCGTTCACCATGCCAACGTCCTTTTCAGATTCTCATCTTTTTGCTCGAAACAGCGGGGACAATCCGGGCGAAAACCCGGTCGCCTGCCCGCATATGCAACAATGCCATGGAAATATGTCCGGCCAGATACATAAACAGCAATATAGCTATGCCCGCATGAATGCCCATCCATGCCTCAGCTTGTCCGGAAACCGTGCTGCCCGGGCCTCCCCACATGTTCCAGACAATAGAGCCGCTAATCGCCATGGCCGTCATCGTCAGTAAACCGAACATTTCAACAATAAGTGAAAGCGCATTTCCCGGTTCGGGAAAGGAGCCTTTCCCCACCGGTATCAGTGCAAGCTGTTTGGCAACGACCCATGCCTCTCGCCAGTGGAGGGCGGAAAACAGCACCGCAATCTGGCGTTTACGGGGATTGCCTCTGGCTACGACTGCCCACAGTAAATTTGCCAGCACAATGAACACCACCAGCAGACCACCTGTCCGGTGCGCTGTCATGAACAACTCTCCCGACACATCCTCTTCATGCGCCGCATGGTGGAGTTCGGCCGCAACCGCTTCCTGCTGCAGGAGCAGCGAACCGCCATGGCCTCCATCCTTATGCTCCGGATGAGCCATCATGGCAGCACAGAACAGCTGAAAGAGCACCCCCAGCACCAGCCCGGCATGCAACCAGCGGGTTACAGGATGGTAGGAGGCCTGTTCTGTTATGTTTTCAGTCATTCACCTTATCCTTTTGCCGGCGGTTTATTGCAACATGCGGCCTCACCGGCAGCCAGATGATCCAGTTCATTTTCTTCGGTGTAATGTACCCAGCCCCGTTTCAAGCGCTCAGACCAACCCGAACCCAGCGTCGCACCGGCATTTTCCAGAGCCTGTTCAATCTGGCTGGCTGTGATCTCGATTAAATTATAATCAATCGATATCTTACGCTGATCAATGTTCACATGCTGAATGCCCATCAACAGTTCAAGCACCCCGATCAGATGCTCCCGGTGTACCAGATCAACCGGAGAGTCCAGTGTAAAAGACCTGCGCTTGACTACCTTTCGGCCGGAGCCCCCGGCTGACTGGCCGGCTGTATACAGCTTTGGTCTGGCCAGGAAATTCTCCCTGCACTGTGCCGTGCAAAAATGATATTCAATACTCAGATGTTCCGCGCAAATTGTCGAACCCCCTGCATCCATCCCGCATACCGGGCAGGCATCATCCTCTATATGCATTGCATCCACGGTTAACCTCCTTTCGCGTCAGGCAAGGCCTCTGGGCATCCGCCCCGAGCCTGAGTGCAGTCGCCGAATTGATCATGTCTTTCAGCACAGATATGCAGGCCAGGAAGCGGCAGATCGAAGCCCTGCTCACCGAACGATCCATTCCGGGTAATAAATGCCGGACGGATAGTGATTTCCATCCAGATCAAATGACACCGTAATCCAATGTCGCCCCTGTTCATGGCTAAGGTTATAGCGTGCCATATACCAGTTACCCATCTGCATCATGAGTGCTTTCTTCTCCATACTTCCATCCGGATGCTCCACGGCCGAATACAGTTTCAAATGCACCATGGGCTGGCCATTTTTTTCAACGCTGACCATGAGATGATAAAAGGTACGGCTATAACTCTCCCCTTCGGGACTGGGCATAACATGGAAGATAAAAACATAACCATCCGCTACACCCTTCCGTGCTACGAAAAAGGATGATTTATGATCCATACCCTGAATGTCGCCCGCACCATGTTGCCGTTCACTTTTCTGGCCTTCCGGTAACGTTGCGCATGCCCCGAGCATGAACAACACACCCAGCCATACAATATATTTTCTCATATCATCTCCTTTCGGCCCGGCCCCGGCCGGTATTCCTGTCAATCAAGAGGTGATATCGACTCAGTCCGCCGGGGTTCCGGGTGTATAACCCAGCGTCCGAATAGCCTCATCTGCCCTTGATATCTGGAAGCTTGAATTAACATTCAACAACACATCGCCGGTCTTGAAATTTGCTCTGGCATCGTAAACACCCTTCAGGGTCAGCAGCCGCTTGCGAATCGTGGCTTCACAGCCTGCACATTTCATATCTTCAACTTTTAACCGCACTTCTTTCACCATTTCAGCCTCCTTTACCAGGCACTACTGCCACAGCCTTAATATTTACTGAATACCCGATAGGTACCGTTTTTATCAAATGACAGCACATCATAACCTTGCGGTTTCTGCCCCACTTCCTGCATTCCGGGTGACTTCATCGGCATCCCCGGAGCAGTCAGGCCCGCCACCTGTAGCCGTTCTTTTAACAACCGCTCCACATCGGCAGCCGGCACATGTCCTTCGATGACATAGCCATCGACAATAGCCGTATGACAGGAGGCTAATTTCTCAGGCACACCATATTTTACTTTGATGATATCCATATTCTCGCGTTTCTTTTCAATCACCCTGAACCCGGCCTGACGCAAATGTTCGGCCCACTTGCCACAACATTCGCAGGTTGGGGATTTATACATCACGATTTCCTTACCGCTGGCAACGGCATCTTTCACACTGTTGCCAGTACCAGCCGCCGGGTTACCGTCACAGGAGGCAAGCGCCAAAACAGCTCCTCCGGCAACAGCGATATACAATAGTTTCTTCGCCTGTTTGATCATCATTCCTGCTCCTTGCCCTGTTCGGGATAGTTAATGCCACCAAAATGCTTGGCTCCGTCCTGCGTCTTGAACAACACCATCACCTGATGCTGTCCTGCATGGACAAAATCATAGCTGGCCATATACCAGTTACCCATTTTCATCATCATCTTTGATTCGGACTGGCCGTTGGGGTGGGCCGACTTTGAATTTGCCGCCATGATATCGACAGGTTTTCCGTCTTTTTCAATCTTGACCATCAAATGATGCGTGCCTCCGTGGGGCTGCCCTTCCGGGGCTTTCATGATATGGAAACTGACCGTATATCCATCAATATCCTTCTTCACCATAAAACCCTTCATGTCGGCCATCGCACCTGCCTGATGTTGCCCATGCATCGAGTCGTCCATGTGCTCATGAGCATTCATCTCGTGCATATCTCCATGCGCCACAGCCATCTTGCTTGTACCAAAGGCCAGAGCCCCGGCTAATAGCAAAACCATTTTATTCATCATCTTTTCTCCTGTTTGTTATTCGCTTTTCCTGAAGCTGTAAAATCATGCCGTAGATCACCGGCAACACGATCAGACACAGCAACGTGGTCGTTACCATGCCGCCGATCATTGGTGCAGCGATGCGCTGCATGACATCCGAGCCCGTACCGCCGCCTAGCATAATCGGTACCAGGCCCGCAATGACGGCAGTCGCCGTCATTGCAATCGGACGCACACGTTTGGCCACTCCGCTTTGCACCGCTTCACTCAGATCCTTTTCCGAAAAACCATCACCGATCGCCTTGCGACGCAGCGTGATTTCCTGATCAATGAAGGTCAGCACCAGCACTCCGATTTCAGCGGCCACACCGGCCAGAGCAATAAACCCGACAGCCACGGCCACACTCAGATTGAAGCCCAGCCACCAGACCAGCCAGAAACCGCCGATCAGCGAAAACGGCACACTCATCATCACCACGACCGGTGCAGTCAGACTGCCGAAATTGAAATACAGCAGTAAAAAGATCAGCAACAGGGTGGCCGGAATCACAATGCGCATTTTCGCGGCTGCCCGCTCCATGTATTCAAACTGACCCGACCACTCCAGCGTATAACCGGCCGGTATCTTCACCTGATCACGAATCACCTGTTTTGCCTGGGCAACATAGCCGCCGATATCGCTGGAACTGATATCGACATAGATCCAGGCATTCAGGCGTGCATTTTCACTCTTGATCGACGGTGGCCCGCGCGAGATGCTGATCTCGGCCACGGCGATCAATGGAATCTGCGCACCGGTCGGTGTTGGAATCAGCACCCGTTTCAATGCATCAGGATCGCTGCGATAATCGCGCGGATAGCGCAGGTTCACCGGATAACGCTCCAGCCCTTCCACGGTTGGCGTCACATTCATGCCGCCAATGGCCGATTGAATCACATCTTCGATATCGCCCACGGTCAGGCCGTAACGCGCCGCCTGATCCCGCTGAATATCAATATCCAGATAATAACCGCCGGCAGCGCGATCACTGAATGCCGATGTGGTTTCCGACAGAGTCTTGACCGCCTGTTCAATCGATTTGCCGACTTCCTGCAGCACGTTCAGATCCGGGCCGGATACCTTGATGCCGATCGGCGTCTTGATGCCGGTTGACAGCATGTCGATGCGCGTCTTGATCGGATACGTCCAGGCATTGGCAAGCCCCGGGAACTTGATCGCCGCATCCATTTCCCGCATCAGTTCCTGCGTTGATTTATCCGGCTGCGGCCATTCCTCTTTAGGCTTCAGACGAATAATCGTTTCCATCATCGATAAAGGGGCTGCATCGGTTGCCGAATCCGCGCGCCCCACCTTGCCGAATACCGACCGCACTTCGGGGAAGGTTTTAAGGATCCGGTCCGTCTGCTGCACCAGTTCCTTGGCCTTGGTAATCGAAAGGCCGGGGAACGTGGTCGGCATATACAGGATATCGCCTTCGTCCAGCGGCGGCATAAATTCCGAACCGATTTTCGACATTGGAATAGCCATGGAAAACAGCAGGCCCACGGCAATCAGCAACGTGACCCATTTATGCTTCAGCGCATTGGCCAGTGCCGGTCCGTGCGCCCATTGCAGGGCGCGATTCACCGGATTCTTCTCTTCCGGCATCACCTTTCCGCGAATAAACCAGCCCATCAGCAACGGCACCAGCGTCACCGCCAATACAGCCGAGCCGAGCATCGCGTAAGTGGCGGTAAAGGCCAGCGGCTTGAACAGCCGTCCTTCCTGCGCTTCGAGCGTGAATATCGCCATATACGACACGGTGATAATCAGCAGCGAGAAGAACAATGCCGGCCCGACCTCGCGTGAAGCCTGTCCCACAGCAGCCCAGCGCTCTTTGGCAGACAACTGGATCGCATCCATTTGCTGCCCGAGTTTTTTTGCTTTGTCGTGCAATGCATGTTCCAGATGCTTATGCGCATTCTCAATCAGCACGATGGCACCATCGACCATGGCTCCAAGGGTGATGGCGATACCTCCGAGGCTCATGATATTGGCCGCCAGGCCCTGCCACTGCATCAGCATAAAGGCGATCAGCACACCAAGCGGCAGGGTCACAATGGCCACTAGGGCGGAACGGGCATGCATCAAAAATAACATGCAGACCAGCGAAATGACAATGAATTCCTCGAACAGCTTGTCTTTCAGGTTTTCCACTGCCCGCTCGATCAGATCGCCGCGATCATAGGTCGGTATAATCTCCACCCCATCCGGCAGACCTTTTTTCAGCTCCTCCAGCTTTTCGCGTACCGCTTCAATGGTGGTTAATGCATTCTCGCCAAAGCGCATAATAATCACGCCGCCAGCCACTTCACCCTCGCCATTCAGCTCGACCAGCCCGCGCCTGAGCTCCGGCCCCAGATGGATATGTGCCACATCGCGCAACAGAATCGGCGTACCGTGCAGATCCACACCGACAGGGATGCTCTCCAAATCGGCAATGCCTTTCAGATAGCCCTTGCCGCGCACCATGAACTCGGTTTCGCCCATCTCGATCAGGCGACCGCCGACATCGTTATTCGAACGCTTGATCGCATGCTTCACCTTGGCCAGCGGGATGCCGTATTCGGCCATGGCATTGGGATCAACCTCAACCTGATACTGTTTGATAAAGCCGCCCATTGAAGCAACTTCGGATACGCCGCTGACCGTTTGCAATGCATAGCGCATATACCAGTCCTGAATCGAACGCAGTTCGGACAAATCATGCTTGCCCGATTTATCGACCAGTGCGTATTCGTATACCCAGCCCACACCGGTGGCATCCGGGCCCAGCGACGGGGTAACACCTGCAGGCAAGCGCCCGGCCACATAGTTCAGATATTCCAGCACCCGCGAACGCGCCCAGTACATATCCGTACCGTCTTCAAAGATGATATACACCACCGAAAAACCGAAAAACGAATAACCGCGCACTACCTTGGAATGCGGTACAGCCAGCATGGCCGTGGTCAACGGATAGGTCACCTGATCCTCAACCACCTGCGGCGCCTGACCTGCATAATCAGTGAACACAATCACCTGCACATCGGACAAATCAGGAATGGCATCCAGTGAAATATTTTTTACTGCGAATGCTCCCGCTGCAACCAGTATGCCGGTAAAGATAAGCACCAGCAGCTTGTTGCGCAGACTCGCATCAATAATTTTTGCAATCATGTGCGTACCCCGAAAGCAATACCAGCAAATTTACTCATGCCCCATCCCCTTCATATCCATCCCCTTCATATCCATCCCCTTCATATCCATGCCATCCATATCCATGCCATCCATGGAGCTCTGCTGAGGTTGCTTGGGGGCCACCATTTTGGCAGCCGCTTCACGGATGGAGGATTCGGAATCAATCAGGAACTGTCCGCTGGACACCACCAGTTCGCCGGCCCTGACACCGTCGAGAATCTCGAGAAGACCATCACTTCTGGCGCCGGTTTTCACCGTGCGCGGCTCAAAACGGCCGGGTCTGGTTTGAACGAATACATGCGCCCGTTTGCCGGTAATCAACACCGACTCCCTGGGCACGAATACACCGGGCTTTTTCACTGAGGCAGCAATGGTTACATCACCGAACATATCCGGCTTGAGCAAGCCCTCGGCATTGTCGAATTCGATGCGCACCTTGTTGGTACGCGTCTTGGCATCCAGATAGGGATAAATATAGGTGATATGGCCGGTAAAATCGCGGCCGGGCAGCGACTGGATATTCAGCCTGGCTTCATCCCCGACTTTGACCCAGGAAATCTCATATTCATACAGGTCCGCCAGCACCCAGACACGTGACAGATCAGCAATCTGGTAAAGCTCGGAACTGGGTGACACATGCGCACCTTCACGCACGCCGATCTTGGTGACCACACCGGCAGCCGGCGCATGGATATGCATGCTTTTACGTACCTTGTGCGTTTTTTGCAGTTTCCTGATCTGGTGTTCGGCCACATCGAAAAAGCGCAACCGATCCAGCGATGATTCCAGCAACCGCCCGGCGCCATCGCGGATATCCACATAGGGACTGTCTTTCAATTGCTCCCAATTGGCCAGTGCCAGCAGATACTCGTCCTGGGAAGCCACCAGTTGCGGCGAATAAAAAGATAGCAACATGGTGTCTTTCTTTACGCTCTCGCCGGTTTTATCGACAAAAAGCTTATCCACCCAGCCATCCACTTTCGGATGCAGCGTGACCAGCTTCGTTTCATCATAGGTAATGCGCCCAACCGTGGTGATCTCGCGTGATAAATTCCTTTGCTCGGCTCTCGCCACCCGTACACCAATATCCTGCGTAACGGTTGGATCAATCGTGACCGTACCGGCAGGAGCATTGCCGCCTGCGGCTGCATCTTCCGCACAGACAGGCACATAATCCATGCCCATCGGGTCTTTCGCCGGCGTCGGGCTGGTAACCGACGGATTCATCGGATTACGCCATGTCAGCGGCTGCGCGCCGTTGGCGCACGGACCGTCGCCTCTGGCAGATGTGGCGGTCTGATCGCCACCCTTCGAGCCAAAGAGCACATAGCCACCGGCCAGCCCCAGCCCCAAAGCAACAACTAAAATGATCATATTCTTGTTATTCATGATTGATAACTTCCTTGTTCGCTTCATGTTCCAGCGTTTCTTTACCTGCGGCAGCTGCCAGGCGCGCTTCGGCCTGATGAGCCTTCGATACCTGCAGCCAGTATTGGATATCCGTATTGAATTCATTGAGTTGGGCGCGAACCAGGTTAAGAAAGTCCACCTTGTTCACCTGATAACCGGCCAGCATGGAGGCTGTTGTCTGCCGTGCCTGAGGCAGGATGCCTTTTTCGAACAGAATGAGCTGGTTGCGCGCAATCCTGAAATCTGATGCCGCAGCATCAATATCCGCATCCACCTGATTGGCGGCATCTTCCCACAGGAATTCAGCCTGAGCTTTTTCAGCCGTGCGCTGATCCACGGCCTTGTCCTGTTTGCTTCCCGCGTACAATGGCACACTCATGCTCAGCATAATGGAAGCAAAATCCGCCCGCGGTTGCTGATTGGCCGGATTCACACCCGAACGGAAGCCGTAGGCCGCACCAAGATTGAAGTCCGGATAGTAATCCTTCTCTGCCAGCGCCAGTCGTGAATCGCTCGCTTTTATCCGCCAGTCCATACTCAGCAACATCGGACGATGTGCCCGGGCCCACTGTTTAAGAAGCCCGGTTTGCTCATGGATGCTTTCCAGGTCATGGCTGTTTTTATAGGTCAATTCTTTCAGGTCATGCGCATTTTGTTGCGGCAATATAATCGCAGTGGCGGCAGGACGGCCCAAAAGCGCATTGAGCCTGGCTGCTTCGCTCGCACGTACCGCAACCAGATTCAGTTCCCGCTCAAGCAGTTTGGACAGTTCCAGTTGCGCCAGCAGCACATCCTGCTGCAAGCCTTTGCCTGTCTTGTATTTCGTTTCGGCAATCTTCACCAGATTCCGCAACAGGTCCTGATTGCGGCGAATGATTTCCAGCGCCTTGTCCAGATAGGCCAGATTCCACCAGTGAATGCGGGTATTGCGCAGCAGTACAAGCCGGAATTCCTGCCTGTTCTCCAGTGCAGCCGCAGCCATATGTTCAGCGGCTTCGGCTTTCAGACCGAGTTTGCCGGGGAATGGAATGGCCTGTGAAATGCCCAGTTGCAACTGAGTCATGTTTTCCTGTGTGGCCGAAAAAGAGTCCACCGGCAGATTCAGCGCCTTAAATGACACTTTCGGATCGGGAAGCGTGCCCACCTGCGAAGGCACAGCCGCCATCGCCGCAGCCTGACTGCCCGCCGCCATCAAGGCCGGATTATGATCAATCGCTATCTGTTCAGCTGCAGCCAGGCTCAATAGCGAAGCTTTAGCGCTGGCCGGGAGCGGGCTCCATGCCACTGATATCAGCATCAGTGAAAATGTTAAAACTGCCAGCCGTGACTGGGCTTTTACTGGAACATGCATGCGCACGTGCCTCCTGCGTATGATTCGTACGCAACCGCAAAGGCGCGCACACCACAGTTCATACGAACTGCAGTATTAGCAGAAGACGGGTATCAAACGCGGATGCGTTGGGTTGTTGAAAAAAGGAGTGAAGATGAGCGCGGCGGCCCGGTCGGCATCAGGCCACTGGGCGCCAGCGTTGAAACAATCGATACAGAAATATCGGGCAATGTTGCGACAAAAGACAGCACCGGATCAAAACCCGGCAGGTCAACAGGAGCTGCCTTAACGAACATATCCGGATCATCGCAATGGAAACAGGAATCGGCATGATGCTGATCACTACCGGCAAGCGATTTACTGCAATGCTCCGCCATATCCTCTGCCAGCTGCTCGGCCTGCTCCGGCATCATCTGATGCATCGATATAGCGTGTGCATCGGCCGTCAACAGGCAGAAGCCCGCTACCATAATCTGCACAGCAAAAAGCCCGGCCATCAGGCGGGACAAACCACGAAGATTCATTCGGCGTATCAACATGCGGTCGACGCTAGGCTCGATTAAATTAAAATTCAATGAAGTGATTTTTTTCAGAGCGTAAATTTTATATACTGGAACAGGCAACCCTCCCTCCCCCTGTCAAGATGCACTCAAATGCTCTGATGCAGGCAGAGAATGCTTAATCGCCAGAAGTCTCCGTTTCAGACTCACAATGAAATCAAAAGGAAAAAGGCTCCGGAAGAAAGCCTTCCGAAGCCTTGACAGTTGGCGTCCCCAAGGGGATTCGAACCCCTGTTGCCGCCGTGAAAGGGCGGTGTCCTAGGCCGACTAGACGATGGGGACCTAGTGAGCGCGGCGAAGATTAGCGAATGCCCCCTTGAGGTCAATCAAAAAATATCGGGGCAGGATGGCCAAAACCAGCCTGCCCCGACGCATGAATCAATGACGGATTTTCTTTTCCACCCTGGCCAGCAGCTCTTTTGCCTCTGCCTTGCGTCCGGCATCAGCAATTTCACGTCCGGGGCGGGCCGGTGCGGCGAGGGTCTTTCTGAAATGTTCGGCCGCCTGCTTGTATTTTCGGGTTTCATCCCACAGGTATGAAGCCATCCAGAAGTGCGAATCCAGCCCGTCGGGACTCAGCTCAAGCGCCTTGTTCAGATGCTCCACCGCCTTGTCTTCATCACCATAGCCAAGCGGCCAGCCCGGCACCTGATAGTACAGGCTGCCCAGCGTGGTATGAATCGAGGTTTCAAGCTCCGGCCCGGGATGCAGGGCAAGTGCCTCTTCGAGCAGAGCCTTAGCTTCCTTCACCTTCGATAAAGCGCCACCCATAGCGCCAACTTCACCGCCCAGTGTGGCGAGCGTAATACCGGCCCAGACCTTCGGTGCCGGATTCTCAGGTTCTTTGGCTGCCAGTGCCTTGGCATCGGCAATCAGCTTTTCATAAGCGGCAACCCGCTCCTTCTTGTCAGCGGTCTTGTATTTGATTTGATCCCAGCGCTGCGACAGTTGCAGCGCGGTATCCTCAGCATGGGCAGCGGAAAAAGCCGGTAACCCGGCCAGCAAAAGCCCCGCCAGCAATAAAAAAGTCTTTTTCATATTCATCCTCCTTAATCTTCTTCTTTGGCAAATTTACGGGCAATGCGATTCTGGGCAGCCAGCGCCTTGTCCACAAGCCTCGGAAAGCGAACATTGATGCCGACAAAAAACGATTCCGGGAAGCCAATATATACTTCCTTTCGATCATTATCGATGGCCTGCATGATCTTCTTCACCACCAGTTCCGGATCGTCCATATTCATCTTGGTTGCAGCGCCCATGCGCATGATACGGCCGGTATTCAACGGGGTTTTCACCGCTCTCGGCGCCACATACATGACACGGATATCGGTATCGTAAAGTTCCCGGCGCAGGCCCTCGGAAAAACCGCGCAGGCCGAATTTGCTGGCCGAATAAGCGGTAAAATAGGCGAAGGCAATCGAGCCGAATACCGAACCGACATTGATAATACGCCCGCTGTTGCGCTCTACCATCTCCGGCAATACAGCGCGGCTCAATTGCATGGCTCCGAGCAGGTTGACCTGCACAATGCGCTCAATCATGGCCGGGTCTTCATCCTCATAGCAGCGGAAGCTCATCATGCCGGCCAGATTGATCAATACATCCACCGGACCATGGCCTGTCTGTGCAGCTGCGGCAATCTCGGCACATCCCCCGGCTGTGGACAGATCACCGACAATGGCATGCGCTCCCGCCAGTTCCCCGGCCACCTCGTTCAATACCCCTGCATTTGCATCCACCAGTGACAACCTGGCACCGCGTTCATGCAGGCTGGCAGCCAGTATCCGACCCATGCCGCCAGCGGCGCCGGTCAGAATGATATGTTTGTCGTTCATTTTCATTCAGGACTCCTGCTTGATGGCAATCAATGGCAAGCTGCGGAAGATATCGCCATACAGCTTGTAGAACATCCTGGCACCATGGATCACGGCCTGCTTATCCTCATCCTTTTCCAGACGATTCATCAGCTTTTCATAGAAATCAACATGCCCGACATCCAGCGAACCATGCGAAGTCAGATAGGAAAAAGCCTTTTTGGGCAAATCCAGCGCCTGCCGGATATGATCGGCCGCCTGGGTCGCCAGTGACACGCTGGTACCCTCAAGCACCAGTACCATACCAAAGAAACCGACAGGATTGCAGCGCTGAATGGTATCGTAGGCATAGGCCACCATCAGTTCCGTAGCCGCTGAGGGGGTGGCATGGCGAACCGCTTCCTTATCACCACCACAGGCCTCGATATCGTTCAATATCCATTCCTGATGGCCCATTTCCTCTTCAATATATTCACCAATGGCTTCACGCAGCCATTCCTTCTCTTCAGGCAAGCGCCCCCCGGTGGCCATCAGCAGAGGCACGGTATGCTTCACATGGTGATAGGCCTGGCCCAGAAAAGCCTCGTAGCTCTCCAGCGATAACTGCCCCACCGCACCCATCTGGATAAATGGAATCGACAACAGATCGTTTCGTTCCTCCTCGGTTGCAGCTAGTAATTCATCATAAAAACTCATGCAAACTCCTTGTACAGATCTTCAATCCCTGTTTCATAGGCTTTATAAATCATCTGTCGGCGCGGCCTGCCGGTGCCTGTCCACAGACCATTGGCAACGCTGAACGGCTCATCGGCCATAAGCCAGTGCGATACGCGCGCATAATCCGGCAATCGCCCGTTTGCCATATCAATGGCCTGCTGTACCGCTGCTTCGGGCGACTCATCGGCCACACCCTCTCGAGGCTGGATGACAGCTACATTAAAAGGCCTCGCCTCACCGAACACACAGGCCTGTGCAATGGCCGGTTCAATGCTCAGTTCCCGCTCCACCCATTCGGGTGAAACATTACGTCCAAAGGCAGTGATGAACAGATGTTTTTTACGCCCGGTCAGGTGCAGAAAACCCTCATCATCAAGCTTGCCAATATCACCGGTCGGCCAGCAGGCATCCCCGGCCAGCGCGGCATCTCCCAGATAACCCGAAAACAGGCTGCCGCGCACCAGTATTTCGCCATCCTCGGCGAAGCTCAGCTCGACATGCGGCAAGGGCTTGCCGACACTGCCGGCCCTGCATGCCCCCGGCCTGTTGACTGCCACGACACTGGCTGCCTCGGACAGGCCATAGCCCTCAAACACAGGCAGATTGAGTGCGTCGGCGCGCTGCAACAGATATTCGGAAACCGGCGCCCCGCCCACAGCGATATAGCGCAGGGATTCAGGCCTGGGCATGCCTGCCTCAAGCGCGGCAACAAGCCCGTGCAGCATTTGCGGAATCATGATGCAGGTGCTGATGCGACGCTCCTGGAGGATACTAACAAATTGCCCGACATCCAGGCCGGATGCGCCTGACAGCCCCACTGCCGCCAGTCCGGGAGCGCACACCGTACCACCTGCCAGCAATGGCGCGTACAGGCCGCCGATATTCTCCAGCAAGGTCGCATACGGCAACGCTGCAAGATGCCGCTCAGCCGCAGTTGCCTCTGTTGCAGCGGCCAAGGATGCAGCCACTGTTTCCATAACGTCCTGCCTCAGGCACACGCCCTTCGGATCGCCCGTTGAACCGGAGGTATAAGTGAGTTTGGCACAGTTTTTTAATTGTGGCCGGGTGGCGGTTTTCTCTCCCTGCAAAACAAATACTGACAACGACTGTTTGCCGGCCTGATAAAGGACTGGCGATGCATGGGCAACACCCAGCCCATCGAGCAACACCGCCGCCTGATCGGGTTGATCGGTTAGCAGCGCCGTAACTCCGGAACTTTGAATCAGGTGATGAATCTGCTCAGGGCTGAAAAAATGAGGCACGGGAACCAGGGGGATATGGGCGTGAATCGCTGCCAGATCGGCAACGGCCCAGGCCGGCGTATTATCTGCCAGCAATGCACAAGGACCGGATCCCGCGTCCTTAAGCTGTGCGGCCAGCTCTTCAACAGACGCTGCAAACTCACTGTAAGTCAGTGATTCAGCATCGTGCAACGCTTCCAGCGCTACGCTTTCAGGATGTTCTCCGGCAACATGAAAAACCGCTTCGAGAACCCGGCTCATCCGGATGGTTCCTTCACCCCGGCCTGCCGCTCACCCTCTTCCACCGCGCTGGCCCATGTATCACGCAGGCTGACCCACAGCTCCTGCAGATTGTCATGGCCCTGCTTGATATCACCAAAACAGACAACCGGGTTGCCGTCATAATAACTTCCCCAGTCAGCCCTTTGCTCATCACTCAACCTGCTTTCATCGGCCACCATCAGTTCCTTGGTATCGATGCCCAGGCGGCGGAATGCGTTGCGTAAACGGGTGATGCCGGTAAACACGACCCAGCGGTATCCGGCCGTGTACAGGAATGCGGTGCAGGCAATAATCCCCATGCGCGCATCGCCCGCTTCAACTTCGGCCAGATTGCCCATCTCTATAATACTGGAACGCTCAACCGGATAACCCAGATAGCGCGATAGCGCGACCTCGACAGGTTCATCAAGGTAAACCTCAAGAAACAGCTTTTCATTCCCGGCATCGCGATAGCCGAGCAGCGCCTTAAGTTCATCATTCTTGTCGGAAACTCGGATAAAGTGCGGCATGAAATGTTTGATATGCGCCCCATAGGCCTTTTCAAAGGTCCGGGATACCATGGTTGTCGCTTCATCCCAGCCTGCCTGGCCTTTGTGCAACACCTCAATCATAACGATAAAGCCCCTGGTCAGTTTTGCCTGCTTGCCGACTGCCCGCGCAAGAAATAGAGGAAAATAGATACAGTCGGTGAAAAAAAGGCCCCGTAATTATGCTTACGGGGCCGGCTTATTTCAATCAGAAATCCTGTAACATCTGCTCATGTTCGGACAATGAACGCTGAAAGGCAGGTCGCTCAAACAGGCGATCCATATAGCCTTCAAGGTTACCCCATTTCGAGGTATCAACACCCATGGATGACAAACGCCAGAGGATTGGCGCCAGTGCGACATCAGCAAGTGTATACTGCTCGCCGATAAAATATTCCTGTCTGGCCAGATAGGTATTCAGGGATTCCAGATAGGTAGCCATCTTCCTGGCCGCATCCTTCTTCTTGCGACTATTCTGCATATCGGCAAACAGGGTATAGAGTTCACGCTCCAGCTGCAGTACCGCCATACGCATCTGAGCGCGCTCTGCCGGTGAACCGGGCTTCAGAGGCGGATGGGGATAACGCTCGTCGAGGTATTCATTGACCACCGATGACTCGAAAAAGACGATGTCACGATCCACCACCGTCGGCAGCTTGCCATACGGATTGAGTTCCAGAAAGTCGGCCGGAATATTGTCCTTCTCGACTTCAATCATTGAAACCGGCAGCTCTTTCTCAGCCAAAACAATACGAGTACGGTGCGAATCGGGACAATGACCGTCGGAATACAACTTGATCATCTAAACCTCCAAGTTCAGTGCCAGACCATGTACGGCCCAAAAAAGGCTGCGCACACTAGCGTTATCTGTAAAAAAATAAAGACTTTTCTGGATCAGGCTGCGAACTATTCCCCGCCCTCGCCGCGGCGGATACCCATCAGTTCGGCATGGATGAAAGCATCAATGTCGCCGTCCAGAAAGGCCTGGGTATTGCCGGTTTCCATGCCTGTGCGCAGATCCTTGATGCGCGACTGATCGAGCACATAGGAACGGATCTGATGTCCCCAGCCGATATCGGTCTTGTCATCTTCCATCGCCTGCTTTTCGGCATTGCGAATTTTAAGCTCATGCTCATACAAACGGGCCTTGAGCATACTCCATGCTGCAGCTCTGTTTTTATGCTGGGAGCGGTCATTCTGGCACTGCACGACAATATTTGTCGGCAAATGGGTCAGCCGCACGGCAGAGTCGGTCTTGTTGATATGCTGACCACCGGCGCCGCTGGCGCGATAGGTGTCCGTACGGACATCCGCTTCGTTAATCTCAATATCAATCTCGCGATCAATATCAGGATAGGCAAAAACCGATGCAAAGGATGTATGGCGACGATTACCCGAATCGAACGGCGACTTGCGTACCAGCCGGTGTACGCCCACCTCCGCTTTCAGGAAGCCATATGCATATTCGCCCTTGATCGACACCGTGGCCGACTTGATACCGGCCTCTTCGCCCGCCGTGCATTCCATCAGCTCGGTTTTAAAGCCCTTGCGCTCGGCCCAGCGCAGATACATACGCAACAGCATCTCGGCCCAGTCCTGGGCCTCGGTACCGCCTGATCCGGCATTGATATCCAGAAAGGCGGACTCGGCATCCGTTTCACCACCGAGCATCCGGGCAAGTTCAAGCCTTTCGATCTCCGCCTGCACCCCGTTCAGCCCCTCAACCGCTTCCAGCTGGGAATCCTGATCGCCTTCATCGGCCCCCATCTCAAACAGGGTCACAGCATCATCCAATGCTGAAGTGGCGCCCGAAAAAGTCTTCAACACGCGCTCAACACGGGTGCGATTCTGCATCAGGGCCTGCGCTTCATCGGGCTGATCCCACAGGGTCGGATCCTCAATGCGCGCATTCAGCTCGCGTAATTCGTCTTCCCTGGCCTCAACGTCAAAGTGACCTCCGCAGCGCATTCAGGCGAACGGAATAATCTTCCGCCCTGCTTCTGAATCCCGCAATCTGATCTTCAACACTCATGTATTCCTCTCATTGGCCCAAAGAACCAGAACCATTCATCTTCACCATATCGGCGCATCCTGAGCAAGCCGGGAAGTTAACGCTTCATGCGACCAAATCAACACAAGCGGCATTAAAAAATTCCATATACAGATATACCCCCCGGCGGGCCCTAGCGTTTCTGCCATGTTTGAAGAAATTCAATGATGGCCGCCAGTGCCTCGCTCTTCGTCATATCACCACGGGGCAGTATGAAATCGGCACACGCCTCATACAGGGGATAGCGGACACGGGCCAGCCCCTGCAATGTATTCAGGGTATCGCCGCCTGTGATCAACGGGCGGTTCGTATCACCATCAATACGCCGGGCGAGAAACTCCGGTGTGGCCTTCAGCCAGATCACCGGCGGATGCTGTTTGAGTATCTCCCTGTTCTGTTCACGCATCACGATGCCGCCGCCAGTCGCCAGAACCGCAGCCCCGCCAATCACCTCGGCCAGCACGCGGGTTTCCACATCGCGGAAGCCCTCCTCACCCTTCCCGGCAAAGATATCCGGAATCGAACAACCTGCCTGTTCGACAATCACTGCATCCAGATCAACCAGCGGCAGCCCCAGATGTGCGGCCAGACGGCGGCCAATACTGCTCTTCCCCGAGCCCATCAAGCCGATAAGAACCGGATAAACAGTTTGTGAATCACTCATCATGCCAGACCATCACCGTCATATCTCATCCCGTAGCCGCCTCGTCCATCAACACATCGCCAATCACGAACTGGACCGCGCCAGCGCCGCGCCAGTCATCCGCCTGCAACTGTCCGATGACAGAAACCACCTGACCCACTTGCAAGCTACCATTGAATACTCCACCGCCAAATACAATCCCCGACACAAAACGATGTCCATCACTCAGACTGAGTCGCACCACCCCGCCCTTCATATCCCTGCGCTCGGTAATATGCACATCCTGAAGCAACCATGTACAGGCAGGATTGCCGCGCCCGACCGGCTCAAATCGCTGCAACCGTTCCGCCAGACCGATATGCATGGCCCCCAGGCCCAGTACGCCATCAATCATGCAGGTGGCATGATTCGACTTGCCCTGATTCTGTACCGCAATTGCCTTGCCAAAGGCCTGCACAAAGTCCTGCCATACCCCCGCCCTGACCGTACCGCCACCGGCGCCGGCATGGCCGCCAAAGCTTTCCAGATACTCGCCGCACTGATTCAGCAAGTCACCGATATGAAATCCCGGAATACCGCGCAGCGATACCCGTATCTTTTCATCGGGTGTCACAAAGCCCACCGCAGCCGGCCTGCGATGTTTACGGGCCAAGCGCCCCGCTGCCAGACCCACCACGCCCGCATGCCAGTCCGGATGATAAACCGCCAGCACCTCGGCATCTTTCAGCCGAGCTTCAGCCTGCCTGAACACATCCGCTTCCACCTGCCGACGCTGTTTATTGGTTTCATCCAGTTGCATGGCGATGGCCATAGCCTCATCCGCATCATGGCTGGAGAGCAGGCGCAACGCCTCCTCGCCATGATGCATCCGCCCTGCCGCATTGATGCGCGGCGCCAGATAAAAGCCAATCGTTTCAGCTGTCACCCGCGACTTCACCCGTGCCACCTGCATCAGGGCCGCCATGCCGACCGAGGGCCGGGTATTGAGTCTCTGCAAACCATGATGCACCAGCACCCGATTCACCCCGACCAGATCCATTACATCGGCAATGGTTGCCACAGCAACCCGATCCAGCAGGGTGCGCAAATCAAATGCGGGGCGCTGCCCCTGCTCCCCCAGCCGTTTCCAGATCGCCATCAGTAAAAAGAATGCCACGCCCGTTCCGCACAGTTTTCGATCCGCAAAGCCACAATCATTTCGCGCCGGATTCAACAGTGCAAAAGCCCCGGGCAGGTCTTTTTCGGGCAAATGATGATCACTGATAATCAGATCGAAGCCAAGCTCCCGTGCCGCATCGCAGGCATCAAAACAGCTTGTGCCTGTATCCACACTGAGCCCCAGACGAACACCCGATGCATACGCCTCACGCACGGATTCCTCGCCAATGCCGTGTCCATCATCAGCACGGTGAGGAATCGAAAAACTCACCTCTGCCCCGGCGGCCTTCAGTGCTTCGGTTAAAATCGCCGTGCCCGACACACCATCACAGTCAAAATCACCAAATACATGTATGCGTTCATGCTGCATGACCGCCAGTGCAATACGATCAGCAGCTCTGGCCATATCCCGCATATCCAAAGGATCGGGCAGATCGGCCAGCTTGGGGGAGAAATACACATCAGACTCAACAAGGCCGCGCGCTGACAGGAGTCCCTGCCATGCCTTAAGCGGATCATCGGCCGTTAACGATCCGTTGTTCCAGGCAAGCCGCAGGCCGCGCACTGTGGTTTGTTCAGGCAGCATCAGCCCAGCCCTGTAGCAAAGCCGTAAGCACCGCTTCCTCTTTCACCGACTTTGCCTGCCATGACGCTTTTCCGATCCGGGGAATCAAAGATGTACTGAGCAGCAAGGCATGGGCGGTGCCTGTAAGCAGCACATACTCCGGCAAACGTTCGTCCTGATGCAGCAACTCCGGCAAACAATCCGCCTCACTGATGATCATGCATGCATCACGACCATCCACAACGGCCTGCAGACACGGATTGCGTGTCGCCACCGCCAGAGCCTTGTCCGGCCCTGCTCCACCCACTTCAGCCGGGGCCCAGAACCACAGACCGTGAATATCGCATTCACCGCGCTCGCGCCGGTGGGCCGCCGGATGCCGGTGCAGATGCATCTGGATTTCAGACAGCAGCCGCATCAGTCGCCCGCCGTCAGAGCCTTTCGGATGCCGGTCGGGCAGACATGCCCCGGAAATGCTGCCAAAGTCGGCCGGCTGTGCATCCATGGCCTCCCGGCAGCACAAAAACAGGGCCGCGCCGCTGGCCATCAACATCATGCCATCTTCCTTCAGCATCGGATTCAGTTCGGCACATAACCATTCGGCATCCTGCGCATGCAAAGAAAGCTGCCCTTCCGGCAGCAAGCGCACTGTGTCCCGCGCCAGTTGAGCGTGATAAGGGCTGGCCAGCCAGACCTGCGCAGTGTCAGAGGGAAGCCCGGAGACAGATGCAGCCAGCAAGCTGCTTTCGTTCTCTCCCAGCAATCGGGCATAGCAGGAAACAGGTACATTGGCCGAATTGTGAAACCATGTTCGCCTGCGGCGTATCAGCTGATGGTGCCAGGGTTCAAGATTCGGGTGCAACACAAATCCGTCTTCCCCTGAAAGCAGAGACGCAGTGACGATAAGCGCCGCAACGCGGTCACTCACTCAGGCTCCAAGCACTCTGCGAACCGCATCCTCTGTGGCATCAATGGTGACCGGTGCGGGGATCCCCTTCATGGCCGTATCCGGGTCTTTCAAACCATTGCCGGTCAGTGTACAGACAATCCTGTCACCCGGCCTGAAGCGGCCGTCCTTGTTCAGTTTGATTACGCCGGCAACCGAAGCCGCCGAAGCCGGTTCGCAGAACACACCTTCCATGGAGGCCAGCATGTCGTAGGCCTGAAGGATTTCTTCATCCGTCACCGCCTCAATGACACCACCGGATTCATCACGCGCCGCTTCCGCCTGCTTCCATGATGCAGGCTTTCCGATACGAATAGCCGTAGCAACGGTTTCAGGATTCTCAACCGGGGCGCCATTGACAATCGGAGCCGCACCGGCGGCCTGAAAGCCGATCATCTTCGGCAGGCTCTTGCTGATACGTTTGTCAAAATACTCTTTATAGCCCATCCAGTAGGCTGTGATATTGCCGGCATTGCCAACAGGAAGGGTATGATAATCGGGCGCAAAGCCAAGCTCATCGACAATCTCGAATGATGCCGTCTTCTGCCCCTGAATACGGTAAGGGTTGACCGAATTCACCAGCGAAATCGAACCATCCGTCGAAATGTTGCGCACCAGCTCCAGCGCATCATCGAAGTTGCCGCGAATCTGGATCACCTTTGCACCATAGCGCATCCCCTGGCTCATCTTGCCCAGCGCAATCTTGCCGTCGGGAATCAGCACATAGGCTTCCATGCCGCAGTTAGCTGCATAAGCGGCGGCAGAAGCCGAAGTATTCCCTGTTGAAGCACAAATCACCTTGCGGCTGCCGGTATTGTAAGCCTGCGTTACAGCCATCGTCATACCGCGATCTTTGAACGAACCGGTCGGATTAAGACCTTCAAATTTCAGGAAGATGTTCAATTCAGGATTGATGGCATTGCGCAGATTATGCGATTCATGCAATGGCGTATTGCCTTCATACAGGGTGATGACAGCATCATCCTTGCCGATAGGCAGGAAGGCCCGGTAACGGTTAATGATTCCTTCGTAACGTGGCATGTCTATCCCCTAGGCCCCAAAAGATTCTTTGCGCAAAATCAGCACATTCTCATTCACGGCAGCAAGCTCCGTAATGCGCGCCATCGCCGCCTGCAGATTACCTTCAGTCGTTTCATGGGCCATGAGAATAATGGGCACCTGATGTCCGGCATGGCGTTCCTTCTGCAATACAGCCTCAAGGCTGATACGCTGATCGGCCAGAATGGACGTCACTGCGGCAATCACACCCGGCTCATCATTCACCATCAGGCGGATGTAATATTCACACTCCACATCGGCCATTGGCAGTGTCGCGACATCCCGGCGTTCTTCCTCGACATAAGCCATCGGAGGTGCAAGATATTCGACACCGCCCGGCAGTACGCGGGCGATATCCATCACATCGGCCATCACTGCCGAAGCCGTTGGCCGCTCGCCGGCACCACGGCCGAAATACATCGTATGCTCAACAAAATCACCGGACACCTGCACCGCATTATAGGAATCCGAAACCTGGGCAATCTGCGCCTCAACCGGCACCAGTGTCGGGTGCACATGCATCTCGATACTTTCCACCTGGCCGTTCTGCCCATGCGGCTTGGCAATACCCAGCAATTTGATGCGATAGCCCAGTTCACGTACTGCCTCGATATCCGCCGCAGTAATATTGCTGATACCCTCGGTGAATACCTCGTCAAACCTGATGCGTGAGCCAAATGCCATGGAAGCAAGAATAGACAGCTTGTGGGCCGTATCCACGCCTTCCACATCGAAGGTTGGATCGGCCTCGGCATAACCGAGTTCCTGCGCCTCTTTCAACACCTCGGCATAATCCGCGCCCTCGTTCTCCATTTTGGTGAGAATGAAATTACAGGTGCCGTTCAGGATGCCATACACCGATTCAACAGCATTGGCAGCCAGACCCTCGCGCAGCGCCTTCAGGCACGGGATACCGCCGCCCACAGCAGCCTCGAAACCGATTGCCACGCCATGCTTGCGCGCCAGAGGGAACAATTCTTCGCCGTGTTTGGCTATCAATGCCTTATTGGCTGTCACCACATGCTTGCCATGCTCAATGGCCGTGGCCACAAAGCTGCGCGCCGGCTCATAGCCACCAATGAGCTCAATCACCAGATCAATATCACCGGCCGTCACGATATCCTGAGCATCGCTGCACATACGCACACCGCTCAAATCCAGACCCCGATCACCCTCAAGATTGCGATCGGCCACTGCGGCAAGGCGTAATGTTTTACCAAGGCGGCGAGACATCAGCTCCTGCTGCTCGATCAAAATACGAGCCACGCCCGTACCGATCGTGCCCAAACCCAGCAGACCTACCCGTATTTCATTCATATACAACTCCACTCATCACGAAGGCTCGAAAGAAGATATCCTTACACTCCGGCTTAATTTGCGCTTCACTCACCACCGGCATGCAGAAACTGGCGCATGCCGCGCAGCGCCTGGCGGGTACGATGCTCGTTTTCAATCAGGGCAATACGCACATAATGATCACCATAATCACCGAAGCCAACGCCGGGCGACACAGCCACCCCTGCCTCCCTGAGCATCAGTTTGGAGAACTCCAGCGAGCCCATCGCTTTGAATTCATCAGGAATCTCGGCCCAGACAAACATCGTGGCTTTCGGACTCTCAGCCATCCAGCCCATATTGTGCATGCCGCTGATCAGGGTGTCGCGGCGCGACTGATACATCAGCCGAATCTCCTCAACACATTTCTGCGGCCCGTTCAAGGCTGCACATGCAGCAATCTGCAACGGCTGAAATGTGCCGTAATCAAGATACGACTTGATCTTGGTCAGGGCAGCGACAATTTCCCGGTTACCCACCATAAAACCCATGCGCCAACCGGGCATATTATAGCTCTTGGACAGCGAATAGAATTCCACCGCCACATCCTTGGCGCCCGGAACCTGCAAAATGGACGGGCACTTGTAATCATCAAAGGTGATTTCGGCATAGGCGATATCGGAAATCACAATCAGATCATTGTCGCGCGCAAAATCGACCAGTTTGGCGTAAAAATCGATATTCACTACTTCTGCCGTTGGATTGGACGGGAAGTTGACCACCAGAATCTTCGGTTTGGGCCAGGAATCCTTCACCGCCTTCTGCACTTCCTCAAAATAATCATAGCCCGGCCCCATCGGCACATGGCGAATATCGGAACCCGCGATAATAAAACCGTAGGGATGGATCGGATAAGCAGGATTCGGGGTAAGCACCAGATCGCCCGGCGAAGTAATGGCCACAGCCAGATGCGCCAGGCCTTCCTTGGAACCGATGGTTGCAATGGCTTCGGCCTCGGGGTCCAAGTCGACATCAAACTTGCGTTTATACCACGCACAGATGGCCTTGCGTAAACCCGGAATACCACGCGACACGGAATAGCGATGATTACGGCCGTCCTGAGCCGCCTCACAAAGCTTATCAACAATGTGTTGCGGGGTCGGCTGATCGGGATTACCCATGCCCAGATCGATAATATCCTCACCGGCATGGCGAAGTTCCATTTTCAGCTGATTAACAACTGCAAAAACATAGGGAGGCAGTCGTTTGATTTTATCGAATTCACGCATGAACTGACTGGCTCCCGAAAGAATATACACTGCACCGGGCCTGAGGCCGCACAGTGATGGCGAGTGTACGAACGGGGCCAGAACCGGTCAAGGTAAACACCGACCGCGCGGGGCATCTGCCCAACGAAAAAGCCCGCCGGTGGATGCCGGCGGGCCTTATTCAATGCAGCATCAGTAAATCAATGCTTCACGTCTTTCCAGACTTCCTTCTTCAGCAGGTACAGAACCAGCGTCAACAGGATCAGGAATCCCACCACATACTTACCAATGGTATGGCGTTCATTCTGGTGCGGATCACCGATAAAGGTCAGGAAAGCAGCAACGTCATGTGCCTGTTCCTCAAGTTCAGCAGTATCCGATGCATCGTGATCGAGCCAGGACAGCGGATCCGGCATGGCAATGCGGTTGCCCGGGAAATACTTGTTAAAGTTTCCATCCGGAACCTTGCCATCCGGATCATGCTCGAAACCGGTAAGGATCGAGTAGACGTAGTTCGGCCCGCCACGACGACCATTGACGATCAGGGAAAGATCAGGCGGAACCTTGCCATAGGATACTTCCGCATCTTCCGGGCTCAGATCCGTGATCATGCCTGAAGTCAGCGGCTTGTCGCCACGCAGTTCATCCACCAGCTCACGACTGATGCCGATCTCGGGATAATCCATCAATCCCTTGTAGGTGACATACTTGGCCGAGTGGCAACCCATGCAAACATCGGTAAATACCGTCAAACCGCGGCGAATCTGTTCCTGATTCGTCACATCGATTTCCGCATGTTTCAGAGCCGTTCCATGGCCCTCGTTCGCCCATGTCATGGCAGGCATGCCCAGAGCCAGTGCAGCAGCAGCTGCAATCCACAATTGCTTCAACATCATGTTAAATCTCCTCCGGCAATGGCTTGGTCTTCTCGAACTTGTTCACCAGCGGCAACAAGAGGAAGAAAGCGAAGTAATAGGTCGTAGCCAACTGACCGATCAGTTTCAGGGTCGGGGTCGGAGCGGAATGACCACAGTAGCCCAGCACAACCACAGTGATGAAGAACAGGAACACCATCTGCTTGTACACCGGGCGGTAGCGTGCTGAACGAACCTTGGAGCGATCCAGGAACGGCAACACGAACAGAATCGCCAGTGATGCACCCATCATCAGCACACCGAGCAACTTGCTTTCGAACGAACGCAGGATGGTATACCACGGGGTCAGATACCAGACCGGAGCAATATGCGCAGGCGTCTGCAGATTATTGGCCGGTACATAGTTATCCACCTCAATGAAGTAGCCACCCATCTGCGGGTTAAAGAACACGATGTAGGTATAGATGGTCAGGAACACGCCCACACCGAAAGCATCCTTCACCGTATAGTAAGGATGGAACGGAATCGTGCTCTTGCCCTCGTGTACGTCCAGGCCCGTCGGGTTATTAGAATGTACCACATGCAGCGCATGCACATGACCACCGACAATGGCTGCGAGTAACAGCGGGAACAGATAATGCAGGGAGAAGAAACGGTTCAGCGTCGGATCACCCACTGCAAATCCACCCATCAGCAACTGCTGGATAAACTCACCAATCACCGGCAGGGCGCCGAACAGGTTGGTAATCACGGTTGCACCCCAGAAGGACATCTGGCCCCAGGGCAGCAAATAACCGAAGAATGCGGCACCCTGCATAATCAGCAGAATCACCACACCGATAATCCACAGCAGCTCACGAGGACCCTTGAAAGAACCATAGTAGAGACCGCGGCCAATGTGCATGTAGACCACAACAAAGAAGGCCGATGCGCCCACGGCATGCATATAACGCAGCAGCCAGCCAAAATTCACGTCACGCATAATACGCTCAACCGAATCGAAGGCGATGGTATAGCCCCCATAGGTCAAAGCCGCAGACGGCTTGTAGTACATGGCCAGGAAAATGCCGGTGACAATCTGCAGCACAAGCACCAGCAGCGCGAGCGAACCGAAGTTCCACATATAATTCAGGTTTTTCGGCACTTCGTATTCTGTCAGCTGGGATTTGATGATCGCTTCAGCGCCTGTGCGCTCATCGATCCAGCCGAACAGCTTGGATTTCATCATTTTATCTAACACTTATCCCCCCCCCTTATCCGATCAACACTTTCGTGTCGCTGAGATATTTATATGGCATCAGATGCAGGTTATGCGGTGCAGGCGAACCATTAATCACGCGTGCGGAAATGTCATACAGGGAACCATGACATGGGCAATGCCAGCCACCCGGCCAGTTCTCAGGCACTGAATCGCCCCAGTCCTTGCGGCCCTTGGTCGGTTTGAACAGCGGAATGCAGCCCAGATGCGTACAACTGGCAACCACAATCAGGTATTCAGGTTTGATCGAACGATATTTACGTTTCTCCGGCGTATCCATCCATGCAGCCGACACGGCTTCAATGGCTTCGGAGTTTGCATCCTTGAGCATATCATCATGCCCATCCACCTGAGCCAGATATTCCTGCGTACGGTTAACGACAAACACCGGCTTGCCCTGCCACTGAATCACGACCAGCTGGCCGGCTTCAACGGTAGAAACCTCAAACTCGGTTTTGGATGCGGCCAGCGTATCCGCAGCCGGTAACATACTTCCCAAAAATGGAACAACGGCTGCACCGGCAGCAACTGCGCCCATGCCGCCTGCAGCAACATAAAGAAAATTGCGCCGCGACTGATCTGCTTGATCTGTCATAAATACCTCCTCCCTAGACTATGAAAAAAGCTTCATCGGAAATTCACAAGCCGCATGGCTAGCAGCCTGTCCGACATCCGTCAATAAAAGCTGCCGGTTTCCGGCAGCTCCCGGAACCCTACTCGGCCAGATCTCGCAACTCGGCCATGGCCCCCGCATAATCCGGCTTGTTGTAGACAGCCGAGCCGGCCACTACAGCATCAGCTCCGGCACCTGTAACCTCGGCAATCGTCGCGGCATTCACACCGCCATCGACTTCGAGCCATGCATCACAACCGGCATCATCCAGCATCTGGCGAGCTTCACGAATCTTGTCGGTAACCGCATGGATATAGGACTGACCCCCGTAACCCGGATTCACGCTCATCAGCAGCACCAGGTCAGTACAATGGAGCACGTTTTTGATGGTCGATACAGGTGTGGCCGGATTCAGGCTCACACCGGCTTTTTTACCCAGCGAACGGATCAATTGCAGCGTGCGCTCCAGATGCGTGCACGCCTCCTGATGCACAGTAATGATATCCGCACCGGCTTTGGCGAATGCCTCAACCTGCGTATCCGGATGGTTGACCATCAGATGTACATCAATCGGCTTCTCGGTATGCGAGCGGATCGCCTTGCATACATTATCACCGATGGTGATCGGCGGTACGAATGAGCCGTCCATCACATCGAAGTGAACCCAGTCGCAGCCGCCCACGTCAATGGCCCGAATCTCAGCCCCCAGATCAGCAAAATCAGCTGATAGAATGGATGGCGCAATAACTAAATCTTTTTTCATGGTTGAATATCCCCTCTTAATATTGACACAGCCCGAAGCCTCGGGACACTTGCCTGATCCATACCAAGCTGGCAGCACTGAACAACAGCATCCATCGGGCAACCACAACCTACAGGGTTGCCCTGCCATCTGAAATCACCTGCTAGCCATTTCAGTGTTTTTTGAATAGTCCGAATGTATACCCGTACAGCGCCTAATCGTCCAGCGTCAAAAGCCATGCAGCCAGTGCCCTGATCTGCGCATCATCAAGCGGCCCGCCCTGCCTGCGGGCAAACCCGGGCATATACCGGGATCCGGTTCCATGGCCGATCAATGCAGATAACGCGTCCATATCCCTGAATCTCCGAAGTGAGGGGGCATAGGCACCCTCGGCCTGCGCGCCATGACACATGGAGCACACAGCCTGATAGACCGCAGGACCAGACGTCTTACCCTCGGCAGGCTTAACATGGCAGGTGGCACACTGCCCATCGAAAATACTGCGGCCACCGGTTTTCAGATGCGGGTTCGGCAACACCTTCAGATGCAGGATCGCACGACTCCTGCGCCCCTGACCATCGGTCAGTTCCACCCATTTCTTCACATCATCCTGCTTGGCGAAGGTATCAATGGTAATGGTCGCACGGGTGAAACCGCCGGGCTGCAAAAGATGCTGCCCGGGTTCAACCACAGAGCAGCCGCAGGATGTTTGCATGGAAACAATGCTTTCCATACTGCTGCCGGAGTTGCGAATCAGAATATGTGCAACTGCCTTTTCCCCCTCGCGAACCTGACCCATATCCAGTTCAGCCGGCTCGAACACCAGCGCTGATGCCGGCAGATCCAGCGCATCATGCTGGGCATACGCATCCACGAAATCCGGAGTCTTCTCAGGGCCCGCAGCAGGGCATCCGGGCAGTACAAACAGCAGCCCGACAAGCCATAGCCCTTTCACGGACAGACCAGCCATGGCTTCAGAATCTCGGGCATCTCGATCTCACCATGCATCATGCGCTGCAATTCAGGCGCCTCACAAGACAGCAGCGCCAGCGCCGCCTGTACAATCTCGGGATCACTGAAATCAGCATCCAGCATGGGTGCCAGCCACGCATCAAGCTCCAGCATGCCCTGCCGGTTCAGCCGATAGCGCATGCGGCGCATTTGCAACTGCGCATCATCCATCAAAAAAACCTACGACTTTCTGGCGAGCAGCTTGCGCTTGATGCTGTCGATGGCAGCCGTCGGATTCAGGTCTTTCGGACAGGCCTCCATGCAGTTCATAATCTGATGGCAGCGATAAAGGCGGAAAGCGTCTTCGATCTGATCCAGTCGTTTGCCGGTTAATTCATCGCGCGAATCGACAATCCAGCGGTTGGCCTGCAGCAACGCGGCCGGGCCGAGGAAGCGATCACCATTCCACCACCAGGATGGGCAGGCAGTCGTACAGCAGCCGCACAGCACACACTCATACTGGCCGTCCAGCATTTTGCGGCCTTCGGGCGATTGCAGGCGTTCATGCTCAGGTGTCGGAGTCGTGGTCTGCATCCAGGGTTGAATCTGACGGTACTGATCGAAGAAATGGTTCATATCCACAACCAGGTCGCGGATTACATGCATGCTCGGCAGCGGTCGCACATGGATCGGTTGCTTCAAACCCTCAATCGGGGTGATGCATGCAAGGCCGTTTACACCATTGATATTCAGGCCATCAGAACCGCATACGCCCTCACCACAGGAGCGTCGATAGGTTAACGTGCCGTCGATGTGCCATTTAATATAATTCAGTGCATCAAGCAGTTTCATGCCCGGTTTTGTGACAGCCACCTCATAGGACTGCATGAACGGCTTATCATCCTTCTCGGGATCATAGCGGAATACGGAGAGCTTAATCACGTCAGTCATCAGTATACCCTCTTTCTGGGCGGGAATGATTCGACTGTCATCGGTTTGGTACGCACCGGCTTGTAAGCAAGTTTTACTTTATTCTTTTGGATGGATGCCAGCGTGTGTTGCATCCAGTGTTCATCATCGCGTTCGGGGTAATCATCGCGGGCATGCGCGCCACGTGACTCCTTGCGTGCCAGAGCGCCCGCTGCCGTCACACGGGCCAGCGACATCAGGTTTTCCAGCTCCATGGCTTCAATCAGTTCGGTGTTGAACAGGCGGTTGGCATCCGAAATCACGGCATGCTCCATCTCGGCTGCCAGCGCCTCGATATGCTGCACACCTTCGGACATCACATCCTCAGTACGATAGACACTGAAATGATCCTGCATAATGGTCTGCATACGCAAACGGATATCGGCAATACCCGGTCCCTGCCGATTCTCGGTGGCAGCAGACAGCCAGCGCTCAACCCGCTCGACACCCGATTGCCAGCTTTCGGTATCCAGCTGGGGATGATAACGATGCTCTCTCAACCGCTTCATCACCTGATTGCCACAGGCCCGGCCGAACACAACAATCTCCAGCAACGAATTGCCGCCCAGACGATTGGCGCCATGCACCGATACGCAGGCTGCCTCACCAATGGCATACAGTCCCGGAAACACGCCTTCTTTACTGCGACCCTTGTTATACACCACCTCGCCGAAGCGATTGGTCGGGATACCGCCCATCGTATAGTGCGCCGTTGGCTGTACGGGAATGGGATCGCGGGTACAATCCACATTGGCAAAGCGCAGTGCCAGTTCATGGATGTTGGGCAATTTGGACATGATCAGTTCCTTGCCCAGATGATCGAGTTTCAGCAGCACATGATCCTTGTTCAGACCACAGCCCCGACCATCGCGGAGTTCCTGTGCAATGGCCCGGGACACCACATCGCGGCTGGCCAGATCCCTGGCCGTCGGTGCATAGCGCTCCATAAAGCGTTCACCCTCAGAGTTGAGCAGGTAGCCGCCCTCACCACGCACCGCTTCGGTAATCAACGGGCCGACATCGGCGATGCCGGTCGGATGGAACTGGAAGAACTCCATATCCTCCATCGGCAGTCCGGCGTCCAGAGCCAGTGCTCCGCCATCACCGGTACAGATATGGGCATTGGTCGTCACCTTGAAAACACGACCGGCGCCGCCGGTGGCCAGAATCACCGCCTTGGCCTGAAACAGATGATATTCGCCTTTGGCAATATCCCAGGCCATCACACCCTGACAGCCTTCATCATCGGTGATCAGGTCAAGGGCGAAAAACTCCTGGTAAAAGTGCGTCTTGGCACGAAGGTTCTGCTGATACATCGAATGCAGGATAGCATGGCCGGTCCGATCCGCTGCTGCACAGGTGCGCGCAGCCTGACCGCCCTCGCCAAACTCACGCGACTGGCCGCCGAAGGGACGCTGATAAATACGCCCGTTATCAAGGCGCGAGAATGGTACACCCTGATGCTCAAGCTCACGCACCAGAAGCGGTGCAGCCCGACACATGTATTCGATAGCATCCTGATCACCCAGATAATCGGAGCCCTTGACCGTGTCATACATATGCCAATGCCAGTGATCAGAATCGATATTGCCCAGTGAGGCATTGATGCCGCCCTGCGCAGCCACCGTATGGGATCGGGTCGGCAGCACTTTGGTGATGATTGCGACACGATGGCCTGCATCGGCCAGTTGCAGGGCACAGCGCATACCGGCACCGCCGGAACCGATAATCACCACATCATGGAAATGATGTTCAACCTTATCCGTGGACAGATACGCCATTACAATGTTCTCCTCAGATGTTGCACGCCCATTATCCGCCCCAGGCCCAGATAATGGCCAGCCACCAGAGGCCAAAGCCGGACATCACAACCAGCATGCCGGCAATCAGGGTTACACGCCAGCCGATCTGCTGCACATAATCCTCGAAAATCACCTTCAACCCCATATAGGCATGCACGATCAGAGCCAGAATCAGTAGTGTATGCAACAGGCGTGAAACAAAATGATCGAGCAAATCCAGCAATCCAAGCTGATCCACGCCACCGCTATAGACAGAAATAATCAGGACAAATGGAAGCGGCAACAGAAGCGCCAGCATGACTGCGGACAGGCGTTGCCAGTACCAGTCATCAATACCGCTACGTGCTGATCCCGGCTCTTTGGTCAGCTTCATAACAGGACCGCCAGAATGATGGCTGCCAGTACTGCAATCCCCAGCACAATCCTGGCTGATAAACGCATCATCTCTCTGCTTTCGCACCAGCCGGCATCCAGGCTCAGAAAGCGCAGGCCATTGGAGAAATGATACACCAGTGCCACGCCAACCAGCCACAATGACAGCTTGCCGAGAAATGAATGCATCCACGCATAGACCTGATTGAAATCTTCCGGACTGCCGGTCATACCGTGCAAGAGCCACAGATAAAGAGGCACAAACAGTACCAGCACAAGGCCGCTGACCCGGTGGGCAAAGCTGGCAATCATTGCAGGCTGCCAGCGATAAATGGAAACTCTCGGCGACAAGGGCCCCTGGGAAGTTGGCAAACGACTTCTCATATCAGATCAATCCTCTCTCTCTGACATCATAGCCGAGTTTATAGCACTGCCCCTCATGCATGTCCATTTGACTCGTCGCTCCTGCAAAGCAAATTCGCTGGCCATCCTGACTTCAACCTTCCTCCCGCCGTTCAATACCCTGACGCAGACAGGCAATCCGCTCAGCAAGCTCGCCTGCCAGATGCCAGCCATGCTCTTCTCCCGCCAAACCATGTAATGCTACGGCTGCAGTCATGCAGGCTTCTATCGCAGCGTTACCCTCCTCGCGAGCCCTGGCCATGACCAGTTGCGCTGCAATGACCCCGGAAAGTACATCACCGCATCCTGCCACGGCCATCTGCGGAGAACCGAACGGCGATAAAAACACCTCATTGTCAGTTGATCCGACCAGCGTTTCATTCCCTTTCAGAATCACCCAGCAATGATAGCGCCTGGTCAGCGCCAGAATGGAGTTCTTACGCTCAGCCTGAACCTCCTGCACCGATATGCCTAAAAGGCGTGCCGCCTCGCCCGGATGCGGGGTTAAAACAGTTAATGCCGAACGGTCGGCAACCAGTGTCTGCAAGGATTCATCTTCAGCGATCATGTTCAGCGCATCGGCATCCAGCACCAGCGGCTTGTCGGTTGCCAGCAACTGCATCAGGCACTGCGAACGCGCCTTCCCCCAGCCGGGCCCGGCCACAATAGCACCGACATTGGTGTCAGGCTGTTGCCATGGCGCCGTACTTTCCGGGTGCACCATCACCTCCAGACTGCCGGCAGCCACCACCGACCAGATATCATCGGGGCAGACAATGCTTACCAACCCGGCTCCGGCTGAACTTGCGCCGAGGGCCGCAAGCTTCGGAGCGCCTGTATAGCCGGCCGACCCACCGAATATCCACACGTGACCGTAGTCACCCTTATGCGACATACGTTTCCTCGGCGGCCAGGCCGTCTCCAGCACCTCATCATCAATCAACAGAGCGCGCTGCAGGCCATTCGCTTCGGCTGCGTAAGCCGCAGACAATGTTGCATCACTGATACCAATGGGCACTGCGTCTAACACCTGCCCGGAATAATCCCGGCCTTCTCCCAACCAGTGCCCCCATTTGCAGGCGGCAATGGGTACGGTCCAGTCAGCCCGGATTGCAGCCCCCATCACCGCACCGGTATCACTCTCAAGCCCGCTGACTATATCAATGCTCAATACCGGGCGTTCCCAGGTATTGATACGCTCCACAGCTTCAATCATATAACCGCTCAGCGGCCGAACCAGACCGGTTCCAAAGATGGCATCCACCACCATCACCGAACGCGCCAGCCAGCGATCCAGCTCGCTCAATGTCTCACTGCTGGACACCTCACGCACCTTGACCTCGGCTTCCATCGCCCGCTTGGCATGCCGTAAACTGTCACCGCTTAACTGGTCACTTGGAAAAAGGGTCACAACGGTCACCGGGATACGCCGGTTTCTCAAATAATACGCGGTTGCAAAACCATCACCACCATTATTGCCCGGGCCTGCCACAATCAGGACTCGGCCATAATCAGGGATACACTCCAGCACACTTGCAGCAACAGCCCGGCCGGCCCGATCCATCAGTTCATAGCCGGTGGTGTCACCGGCCTCGATAGTCTCCTGATCGGCCCAGCGCATCTGCGCAGCCGTAAGTATCCACGTATTCGACATGCTCCCTCCCTGAACCCCAGCTATGTTCGTGACGCCATCCTCCCGGCATTCAGGCGAATACCGCTGAACAACATAGCACCGAGCGTATCGGCTAGCCAGTCCCAGGCACTGGCATCGCGACCTGCAACAAATGACTGATGCCACTCATCGCCAGCCCCGTACAATGAGCAGAACAATATTTACAATCCCATACTGTGTGGCTGCCACGCTTATAGTCTTGCATACCATGGAAAACTACCTATCCGTCGCCTAAAGGTGAGGGGTTTACTGATCCCCTATCGGGGACTCTAAACGTGCGCCGACAACAACACTCATGCGGGTTATTGACCGAGTAGCCCCTTCAATGCACCGCCCACACCGGCAGGAGCGTCTATGATAGCCCCTCGCACCTCGCCAAGCGGTCCTTTTGTAAAAAAAATGGCTGATTTACCCAGATATTGACTCACACCGATACGAATCACCGAGCCTTTGACATTCTTCAGCAGCGCATTGGACAATATCTGCGCAACCTCCAGAGATGTGGCGCCACCGCTTTTCTTACCGACATCATTCAAGTGAATCTTCGGCAGTGTGACCGTCTGTTCCTTATCACCCAAGGCCGCGATCAACACCCTGGCCTGGCCACCCTCAACAACGAGTTTTCGGATAATCATCTTTATCGGCTCACCACTCTTATCCCCGCTGGTGCTGCTGCCCTGCCCGGATGACAGGCCCAGATTCTTTTTCATTGCATCCACATTCGACAAGCCATCCTCATCGATCTCGTAAAAAACAACCGGGTCACGGATAATCAGTTCATCAATCACGATCGGATTTTCGGTTACCGTAGCAGTATCTATTTTCGTGCTTATTTTGCCAAGTTGAAAGATATTCGGGTTGGTAAACCCCTTTGGATTGCCTACATTCAGGCCGGAGATAGCCCCTTCGCCGGATTCCAGTTTAATGCTTACATCAGCCACGCTCACCACGGTTTTCGTGGCTTCGGAACCATAGGTCTGGATAGCATCCTTAACGATACCATCCAGCGATGACCATACATACACCAGTCCGCCAGCAATCACGATGACAACAGCAAGCAGTCCAAGCAGCACTCTTTTCATCGCAGGCCTCCAGTCAATACAGATGCTTTACCGAGTATAGCAGACAGAAAAGCTATCGTTTCAACATCCCCGCCGATCCAAACGAGCAGGCTCTAATACAGGGCCGCACGACTGGGTAAGCGCTGTACAATCTCCGCCTCTTCAGCGGCCAGCTCATTAAGTCGCATATAGACGCTCTCGACATCGAAATAGGTCAGCGCCATATCGGCATAGACATGTGCATGGCGGGCTTCGCAGGCCCACAGGTCCTTATAAAAACGGGCAATCTCTTCATCCGCACTGGCTTCACTGACCAGTCGAAAACGCTCACCACCGCGCGTTTCAACAATGGAGGCAATAAGCAGCAGATCAAGAAAGTGTTCTTCGCGGCCGTGCCGTTGCAGTTTCAACAGCGCCTTGATATACGGATCAGGGCTATCGGCCAGCATGGGAATACCCCTTGCCTGCATCAGACGATAGCATGCCCTGAAATGTTCCAGTTCCTCAATGGCAAGGTCGGTCAGCGTCGATATGATTTCATGGCGATCATGGAAGCGGACAACCATGCTCATGGCCGTGGAGCTGGCCTTGCGCTCACAATTGGCATGGTCGGCAAGAAAGCGGGGGAAATCCGCCATCACCGCATCCAGCCATGCCCCGGGCGTCCCGCACTTCAAATCCACCGACTTCTTCGCCATCTTAGTCCCTCATTATGCATTATTTGAATCGTTATCTGGAGCAGCAACAGATGCAGCCCCGTATCGCCAAAACACCTCATCCCCGGCTGGCCCTGTCCATCGTCATTCCCTGCCTGGACGAGCCGAATCTGTCGCTACTGCTCAAACAGCTGCACGATCAGACCCTCGGCCAAACTATGCCAGATACGGCAGTGGAAATCCTTGTTATTGTCAATCACTCGGAGCATGCATCAGCTGCCATCAGGGCGGCCAATGCAAAGACCATCGAGCAACTCCGGCAATGGCAGACACAGCACTCCTCATCCACATTCCAGTTATATCCAATCGATGCCTTTGATCTACCGGTCAAAACAGCCGGGGTCGGGCTGGCACGAAAAATCGCCATGGATGAGGCTATGCACCGCTTTGCCATTGTCGACAGGCCAGACGGCATCATTGCCTCGCTGGATGCTGATTGCCTCGTCTCGAAAAACTACATATCCGGCCTGATCGCTTCATTTGAAGCACATCATGATATGCATGCGGCCACCCTTGCCTATGCCCACCGGCTGGAAGAGATTGATGATCCAAGGCACCTGCAGGCCATGATCTGTTATGAGCTGTTCCTGCGTTATGTAGAACTGGGCTGGAGACATGCCGGGCTCCCCTATGCCTTTACTTCCATAGGATCCTGCTTTGCCGTGCGAGCCAATGCCTGTGCCCGCCACCACGGCATGAACAGGCGCAAGGCAGGCGAGGATTTCTACTTTCTGCACAAACTGGCCAGGGAAAAACCGCTGGGGCATATCCCGAATGTATGCGTTTATCCATCCGCCCGCATATCTTCACGAACACCTTTCGGAACCGGGCAGACGATCGGCGTTTTCTACCATGGCACGGAAAAGCTCTGGCCGGTTGCAGACCCGAGGGTGTTTGATGAATTGAAATGCATGCGGGAAGCGCTATCGCAGCTCTATCACATGCCAACCGGGCCATGGCTGAAAACACTGCCCGAAGCACTGGCTATATTTCTTGATCAGGCCGGTATTGTTCAGGCAGCAGAAAATATGCGCCGGCACGCCGCCAGTCCGCAGACATTCGCAGCCCGGTTTTTCACCTGGTTCGACGGACTGACGGCATGGCGTTATGTGAATCGAGATGACGGACAGATAGCGATTGAGCAGGCTTTAGCGCAGTTGCTCGGAGGCATGGGGCTTCCGAACCGGAGTTCGGACCTTCGCTCCCTGCTCATGCTCATGCGCCGGATGGATACAGAAAGGTTTGAGCATGACTGAGCATACATGGTTTATATATCTGGTCCGCACGGCTGCCGGGCATCTGTATACCGGCATCAGCACCGATGTGGAGCGGCGCTTTAAGGAGCACACGGCCGGCAAGGGAGCCAAATACCTGCGCGGCAAAGGGCCGCTGAGCCTGGTATTCAAACAGGCCGTCGGCGAGCGGGCCGCCGCCCTGAAGCTTGAGTCAACCATTAAAAAAATGTCCAAATACGAAAAGGAGGCCATGCTTCGCGGGTCTTCAGAGATAAGCAAATAGACAACAAAAAAGCACCTGCGTTGCCACAGGTGCTTTTTGCTCAATGGTGCGCCCACTTGGACTCGAACCAAGGGCCCACGGATTAAAAGTCCGCTACTCTACCAACTGAGCTATAGGCGCGTTGAAGAGCCGCGAAGTGTGCAAATTAATGCCTTAGTGTCAAACCCTTTTCATTCGCCGCAAACATCAACCAGTGACTTGGCGCTTTCCCATGAGCCTGTGCCGATTTAGCATACCCACATGCCTTACCAACCGGTTCCCGATTATCATATGCATACGCCGCGCTGTAATCATGCGATCGGCACCATCGCCGATTACGCAGAAGCAGCCATCCAGCTCGGCCTCACAGAGATCGGCATGTCGGATCATTCGCCGATGCCCGGCGGTTTCGACAGGCAATGGCGCATGCAGCATGATGAACTGCGCGATTATCTGAAAGAGCTTGATAGCGCCCGCCGGCGTTTTATGGACCAGTTAACACTGCGCTGCGGGCTTGAAGCCGATTTCCATCCCGGAAGCGAAGCCTATGTCGAGGATATGATTGCGGCACACGACTGGGACTATGTCATCGGTTCGGTGCACTATATCGGCAACTGGGGCTTTGATAATCCGGACACCGTTGCGACCTGGGACAGCTGGGATATCGAGGATGCCTACTGCGCCTATTTCGAGCTGGTCGGACAATCCGCCGATACCGGCATGTTTGATATCATCGGCCACCCCGACCTGATCAAGAAATTAGGCCATCGCGCGCCTGTCGACAGCCAGCGAGTCGAAGAAGCCGAAACATTGATGTTAAAAGCCGTTAAAGCCTCAGGAGCAGCGCTGGAGATCAGTTCGGCCGGTCTACGCAAACCGGTTGCCGAGGTCTACCCGCACGGTCGTATCATCGCCAGAGCCGCCGATATGGGTATCCCCTTTGCCTTCGGCTCCGATGCGCATGCCCCCGGCGAGGTTGGGCATGGCATGCAAACCTGCCTGAAGATGCTGACAGCCTGTGGTGTCACCGGCATCGCCGCTTTCAGCAAAAAACAGCGCCACATGCTGCCGATTATGGATACAATCGATGCCTGAACCCTCAACGGACTCGAATCAGAAAACATTGAAATCAATCCTGATTACCGGGGCTTCGGGTGGCTTCGGTCTAGAGTATGCCAAACAACTCGAACCGATGGGTTATACGCTCATTCTGCATGGACGCGATGCTGCCCGCCTGCAACTCACCCTCGACAGCCTGAAACATCCCGAACGACACAGCACCATACTGGCTGATCTAAATGCCAGGGATGGCCTCACATCACTACTGGCCGGGGTTGCCGATGCAGATTTATACGGATTGGTAAACAATGCCGGATTCGGTATCTGGGGCAGTTTTGAAAAAACCGGCATTGTGCCACAGATTGATGTCATTAAAACCGACCTGAAGGCGCCCATCGCACTGGCCCATGCGCTATTGCCCAGACTCCGGGCCAACCACGGATTCATCATCAATGTGTCCTCACTGGCTGGTGAATCTCCTCTCCCGTACATGAGCACCTATGCAGCCGCCAAGGCAGCCCTGTCCTACTGGAGCGAAGCCCTGCGCATAGAGATGTGCGGCCAGATCAGCATTGTCACATTGGCGCCCGGTCCCTCGCCAACCGGCTTTCGTGATGTCAGCGGCATGCCTATGGGGCCTGGAAGCTTCTTCCGTGCAGCCAGCGATATGATTGTGCATGCATCGCTCAATACCCTGAAGAAAGGTGGCGGTTACTGTGTCCCCGGCTGGCGGCACAAGCTGCTATATCTCATGCAACGAACAACGCCCCGCTCCCTGGCGCTGCATCTGATGGCCAAACACCTTCGCCCCTGACTGTGTACGAACTCATCCACCATACAAGGCTCATTGCGCGCCGTCCGTCAGGAAGGTTTTTCCATCTCGGAACATGCAGGACAAAGGCCTGACCAGACGCGACTTTCGGCATGAATATGCCAACGCTTCAGCGTCAACGGCGTATGTTCAATACTGCCACATGGAACATCCCGGATCGTGCCGCAATTGCGACAGACAGCATGATCGTGCCGATCCGTACAGCTATCGAACACAGCCTTGCCATCAATAAATATCTTTTTCAGCAAACCGGCCTGCTCAAAATGATCCAGAGTCATATAGATGGTATTCGGAGACAGCGAGGGTAGCTGCTGATGCAGGATTTCGTACACCTCCTGAGGCATCATATGGGTAGGAGCACCAAGCATTAATTCAGCTACAGCCAGACGTTGTGGGGTCATACGCATGCCGCATTGGCGCAATCTGGATTCAATAGACGGAGATGCTGGTTGCTGCTTCATAAGTAGTAATTTATCCTATATAGGATTAGTTGACAAGAATAAAAACCTGCCTAATATCTCATTTAGGAATCATTACTAGAAATAAAAGGAGAGCATGATGAAATCAATCATAATGAGTTGGGTGTTAGGCATGGCTTTCATAACGGGCATTTCTGCAGCATCAGCTGCCACTATCCCCGATGGCATGGGGGCCCTGCCAACTGTCGTGCCTGAACCGGCCAATAATCCAACTACCTCAGATCGAGTCGAATTGGGCAAAAAATTGTACTTCGAACCGGCCCTGTCCAGAAGCGGCCATTTTTCCTGCAATTCCTGCCATAACCTCGCTACATGGGGCGTGGATAACCAGAAATTCTCGATCGGCCATCGCTGGCAGCGCGGTGGCCGCAATGCACCAACCGTACTGAATGCCGCATTCTGGTCCAGGCAGTTCTGGGATGGGCGTGCACCAATGCTTGAGGATCAGGCAAAAGGCCCGCCGTTAAACCCCGTTGAAATGGCATTGGGTAGTGAAGCCGATGCAATATCCAGATTGACCGAAGCCGGCTATGAGCCGCTGTTCAACAAGGCATTCGGTAAAAACAGCCTTACTTTCGACAACACAGCCAAAGCTATTGCCGCCTTCGAGCGCACCCTGATTACACCGAATGCGCCCTTCGATCGTTTCGTACGCGGCGAAGGTGATATTTCGGCGGCAGCCAAGCGCGGCATGCAAAAGGTGGCCGATATCGGCTGCACCTCCTGTCATGCCGGACCATTGTTCACCAGCAACGATTTCGTGAAATTCGACTACGGCAAAGACCACGGTCTTAAGTCGGTGACCGGAAAATCGGATGACGAGCATGTATTCCGTGTTCAGTCCTGGCGCAATGTAGCCATGACAGCGCCCTACTTCCATGATGGTTCGGCGGCAACTCTGGAAGAAGCAGTCAAAACCATGGCCCGAGTGCAGCTGGATACGAGACTTAAAAATAACGATATCGCCGATATCGTTGCATTTCTCAAAACCCTGACCGGCGAGATGCCGCAGATCACACTGCCGGTACTGCCAAGGCCTGCAGGTCATGCTCTGCCATGGCAGGAATAACCTGAATGAACGGTAACAATCATGGCCCGCATATTGATGCGGGCCATGATTCAAGCTGTTACAGGCTCCGGGCTAACTGCACCCCCAGCCAAGTCAGGGTCAGACAGACCACGACCTGCCCCAGAATATTGCCAAGCGCCATGCCGAATGCACCTTCCTGCAACAGGCGAATCGACTCCAGTGAATAGGTCGAAAAGGTTGTAAATGCGCCTAAAAAACCGATCGTAATGGCCAAACGCAACAATTCCCCAGCCGTAGAACGTTCAATCAACCAGACAAACAGAAAACCGAGCATCAGGCTGCCCAGTGCATTAACGGCAAATGTACCCCATGGAAAGGCCCCGCCGACCATTTTCTGGATGCTCGACGCCATCAACCAGCGTAACACCGCACCCATAGCCCCGCCCGCAGCAACGGCCAGTAACTGACGCATCATGCCTTATGCCTCCCCACTCCGGATATTTCAGCCTTCCCGGATATCTCCGTACTCCCTGATTCATCCGGCATTCCCGAGCGTCTGGACGCAAGCCATGCCAGCCGCTTCTGCAGCGTCTTTTCAAAGCCGCGCTCGCTCGGTCGATAAAGACTATCGCCTTGTACGCCATCGGGGAAATGCTGCTGGGCTACAACGGCATCATCCGCATCATGGGCATACTGATAACCTTTTCCATGTCCAAGCTCCTGCATCAGCCTGGTCGGCGCATTTCGCAGATGCATCGGCACCTCCGTGTCCTGCGTCTTCCTGGCAAGGCTACGGGCTGCTTTCTCGGCACGATAGGCTGCATTGCTTTTCGGCGCTAGCGCCAGATAGATTGCCGTTTCAAACAGCCCCTGCTCCCCCTCGGGAGAGCCAAGCACCTGGTACATGCGGTGTGCATCCATAGCCACAGACAGTGCCCGGGGATCAGCCAGGCCGATATCCTCGGTCGCCATACGAATCAGGCGGCGCATAATATATAGCGGCTCTTCGCCCGCCTCCAGCATACGCGCCAACCAGTACACAGCCGCATCGGCATCGGAATCGCGTACGCATTTGTGCAGTGCAGAAATCAGATCGTAATGTGCATCGCCATCCCGATCATAGCGGGCCGCGCGGCGCAGGCTCTGTGCCTGCACATCCTCGGGATTCCAGATGCGCTCGGCATCGGCCTCAAACAGCGACTCAAGTGCATTCAATGCATAACGTGCATCGCCGTCAGCTGCACAGGCCAGAAATTCGAGTGCATCCCCATCCACTTCAAATGCCTGATGAGCCTGCCTCAGATGCTCACAGGCACGTTGCAGGATGTGTTTGATATCATCGGGCTGCAAAGCTTTGAGTACAATGATCCGGCAGCGCGACAGCAAGGCATTGTTCAGCGAAAATGACGGGTTTTCGGTGGTTGCCCCCACCAGCACCAAGGTGCCATCTTCAATATAGGGAAGCAGTACATCCTGCTGTGCTTTGTTAAAACGATGGATTTCATCGAGGAATAACAGCCATGTTTTGCCTTCATCTTTTGCACGCTTCACGATGGCCTGCACCTCGGCCTTGCCTGCTGATACGGCGGAAAGCTGGGCCAGCGGCAGTCCCGCCGCATCAGCCATCATGGCCGCCAGTGTCGTCTTGCCTACTCCGGGAGGACCCCAGAAAATGCATGAAATGGCACGCTGCTCATCCACCATGCGTGCAAACCATGAATCAGGATATGTCAGATCAGCCTGACCGGCTACATCAGCAAGCGTTTTGGGGCGAATACGATAGGCAAGCGGCACAGCCACCTCAGACCCGGTTGATTCCGATAAGGCAGACTCTTCGAAAAAAGAAACCTGCCGGGTCACAAGCCGTTCCTGTTACTCAAACCGCTTGGAAACCGACAGTTGCAGCGCCTGACGCCTGTCCCTGTAGATACCGGCATAGGTGCCTGTCGCAGTTTTATTGCTGTAAAAGGTATAACTGTAGGCCAGGTCAATATGCATGCCGGACAGCGTACCACCGGCGCCTATACTGATCTGATGCCCGTCTTGATCGGCAATGGCCGGATTGAAACCGGCACTCTTGTTAGCCCCCTGATCATAGGCATAGCCAAAACGGAACTCGGTACTTTCGCGCCAGGTCCAGGTCAGGCCCAGTGAAACCTTCAGGGTGTCTTTCAGATTCAATGGATGGATCTGAGTAACAACACCGGCTGTAACGACGTTCATATCCTTCAGTGCCGACCAGCGTGTCCAGCTGATATCCCCTTCAAGATGCCAGACGTCGACAAAATCATGTGCCACGCCCAAGGTCACGCTATCGGGCAACTTCATCTTGAATGTATCATTGGCACTGCCGGAAACACTGATATCGGCACCGGAGCGCAACATCGCGCCCACTGACCAGGCCGGAGCAGGTCTCCACAGCATCGACACATGACCGCCAAAGCTGGCGAAATCGTTACCATTAAATGTATTCGTTCCCTGCGTAAGACTAACACGATTGATATACCAGTCGGCACCGCCGGCAATGGCCAGTGTACTGCTGAGCGCATACACTGTATCGAAACTGGCATGATCGACGCTGATTTTGGTATTCCCGGATGCCGCACCGAAAGTGGTTCCCCAGGCATTATTAACCTGATACAGCGGTGAAAAACCGAAAGCAAAGCCCATGGATCCGTCATGCGGCATCCAGCCCAGATATAATTGACCAACCGGGTCCTCAACCCCTTCATTTGGCGCCACGCCGGCAGGCAGCCTGACCGAGGAATCGCGATAATTAACCAGGAAGCCGGCCGTTACTGAAATGCCATCCTGCCAGGCGAAACCGGCCGGATTATACATCACGGCTGAAGCATCATTGGCCGTAGCCACAAAAGCATTGGCAACACCTGCGGCTGAGGCCGACTGATTGGCCTGATAGAAGCCTGCAGCCTGTACTGAGGTGGCGGCGGCACACAGTGCAGCAAGGAGTATCCAGAATCGAGTCATTATATTTCCCATAGTATTAGATTAAGGCTGAGTACGCATATCCAGCACTTCCACATCGGCCGGCGGCGCAAAACTAAAGAGATTTTTGCTCGGCGCAATATAGGCGCAATCAACAAGCGTCATACGGTTACGGTTACCCAGCACATCATCACGCTCAATCGAGTGCAGATGTCCATCGGCAGCAAATGCAATCCACACAGGTGCAGTGGATTCAAGTGTCACCTGGTAATACCTCAGCCCGTCTTTAGCATGCTTACGGGTATTGACGATGCGAATATCCTCGGGTGACAGGCGCCCGTCCAGCAAACGCATAATCACAGGATCCACCGATTCAAGATCACCGAGCTTCTCGGCCTGCATCAGGTCAGGCTCGTAATGCCAGATCAGCTTACCGTCACCAACATAGAGCTGTTCATAGGGTTTCTGATACTGCCAGCGAAACATGCCTGGACGCCGTACCGCCAGTTCACCGCTATACTGCTGCTGTCCCCCGTCGGGAAAGCCCATGACCTGCTCAAAACGACATTGAAAGCCGGACAGGCCGGATAATGTCGCCATGCTTTTCTGGAAAAAAGCATCAGCTGCAGCGGCAAACTGCGGCTGCAGCCAGATAGTCAGAAGCAAGGCCATGCTGATTCGAAGCGATGTCACTCCAGAACCCCGCCACCGGCGGCTTCGGAGCGGGCCATCACCTTGCGCGTACCACCGGAACCGGGCGGCGTCACCAGTCCTTCGCGTTCCATCTGTTCGACAATTCGGCTGGCCCGATTATAGCCAATGCGCAAATAACGCTGCACCATGGATACTGAGCAGCTGCCCTTCTCAATGACCAGTGCCACGGCCTCATCATATTTCTCATCATGCTCATCGCCACCCGGACCTGCACCCGGATCATCCTCGCTCGTCGGCGTTTCAAACACCTCTTCACGGTAGTCCGGCTCACCCTGCGCTTTCAGATGCTCAACCAGTTCGATCACCTCGCCATCCGATACAAAGGCACCATGCACCCGTTTCAGTTCACGACCTCCGCTCAGAAACAGGCTATCACCCGATCCCAGCAACTGCTCGGCACCCATCTGATCGAGGATGGTGCGCGAATCAATCTTGGAGGATACCTGGAACGAAATACGACTCGGCAGGTTGGCCTTGATCAAGCCGGTAATCACATCCACACTCGGACGCTGGGTCGCCAGAATAAGGTGCAGGCCGGCTGCACGCGCCTTCTGAGCAATGCGGCAGATCGCCTGCTCGACCTCCTTGCTGGCCACCATCATCAGGTCGGCCAGTTCGTCAATAACAATAACGAGATATGGCAACTGTTCGGCATCACCATCCTTCTGCCTGGCGACAGCCCTGTTATATCCGTCAAGATTGCGCACCTTGGCATCACTCATCAACTGGTAGCGGCGCTCCATTTCATAGACCGCCCATGCCAGTGCCTTGGCTGCCTTGTGCGGATTGGTGACCACAGGCACCAGCAGATGCGGGATATCATCATACACCGACAACTCCAGCATCTTCGGGTCCACCAGTATCATACGCAATGTATCCGGCCCATGGGTCATCAACAGGGAACAGATCATGGCATTCACCGACACCGATTTGCCGGAACCTGTCGTGCCGGCCACCAGCAAATGCGGCATCCTGGCAAGATCGGTTACGACTGGATGTCCGGCGATGTCCACACCCAATGCCAGAGGCAAGGCCTTGCGTTTGTCGGAAAACTCATTGCTGGCCAGCACCTGATGCAGCAGAACCCCTTCGCGTGTCTCATTGGGCAGCTCAATGCCAATAGCATTCTTGCCGGGAATATTACCGGCTACGCGCACGCTGATAGCAGCCATAGCCCGCGCCAGATCATCCTGCAGGGCGATAATGCGGCTAACCTTGGTTCCCGGTGCCGGCTCAAATTCAAACTGGGTAACGATCGGGCCCGGCTGCACAGCAACGACCTGCCCTTCAACGCGGTAATCCAGCAGCTTCTTTTCCAGCATGCGTGCCATGGCCTGCAAGGCTTCAGGGCTGTGCTGCTTTTGATTGCCTTCGGGTTTATTGAACAGGTTCAGCGATGGGAGCTTAAAGCGCGAGGACGATTTCGGTTCATTCAGGGCCAGTTCGGTCTGCTGTTCCTGCTTGGCTCGCCTGGATATTTTCACCCTAGCCTGCGGGACCACTTCCGGCTCGGATTCGGCGATGTGCTCAGGCCGTGCCTGACGCGTCTTCTGACGCTCATCCCGGGCCTCCATGCGTTCCTTACGGGTCGATGCAGTATCACGCAGGTTCGACACCAACCGGCTCAGACGCAACACCAGGGCCCCCGCCATAGCCATCATCTTCCTGATCAGCATGAGCAGCGACAAATGCGAAGCTGTCACCAGACTACTGATCGCCAGTGTCACCAGCAGGATATCACGGCCAAGGCTGTGAAATGGCTCAACCAGCGCCCCGGAAAAAATCGTCCCCAATGCCCCGCCAGTACCGGCAGCCGGTTTCTGGCCAAGTTGCTGTATATCAAGGCTGCCGCCCAAATGCGCGTGCAGCAGGGCAGCAACAGCCAGCACCAGCGGCAACCAGAACAGCGATGTCCAGCCCCCGGAGTACGGCTTCCGACCCCGCGCGATGCGCACCGCCAGAAAGAGCAGCAAGGCCACCCACAGCCATGCGGCATAGCCGAACAGCTGATAGAAAAAGTCCGCCATATAAGCGCCAACCATGCCTGCCAGATTATTCACAATCGCATCCGTCTGATGATTCAACGATGGATCGGCAGGCGTATAGCTAAACAGGGCCAAGGCCAAGGCGGCCACTACACCGGCCAGCAGCAGGGCCAGCGATTCACGAGCCAGAGCTTTGGCATTCATGCGCTATTCCTCACCCGGATACCCTCACTACACCGCAACCACAACCGACAACACCATGGGGCGGCGTCCGATATGGCGCTTGCACCAGCGACGCAGAGACAGGCGAACCTCCTCACGCAAGGCCTCGGTGTCGGCAAGCATTTCCTGATCCATGCCTTCCAGATAACGCTGCAAATCCTCCGCTGCAGTTTCCAGCACCTCTTCACTGACCGATTCATGCAGCACACCGCGTGCTACCAGCTCCGGCTTGTTGAGCAGCCTTCCCTCATGCTGGCTGAGCAATACGGTAGCTGAAATCATCCCGTCCTCAGCAAGGATACGCCGATCACGCAACACGATACCGTCAATTTCATCACGGCTTTCCCCGTCGACAAACACGGCACCGGCATGAAAATCAGCACCGGGCCGGATACCTTGACTATCCACTTCCACGCTCTGGCCATTTTCGGCGATAATGGTGTGCTCGTAGTCCACACCGGTAGCCACCGCCAGATCACGATGTTCGATCAGATTGCGATATTCACCATGCACCGGGTAAAAATACTTCGGTCGCGTCAGCTGCATCATCATTTTCAGTTCATGCGCCTGGGCATGGCCGGAAACATGCAGCGGCGCCTGTCGGGCATGGATGACACGCGCACCGCGACGGTAAATGTGGTTGTACAGGCCGGCGATAACACGCTCATTGCCGGGGATATTACTGGATGAGAAAATCACCGTATCGCCATGACCAAGCTTGATGCCCGTAAAATGTCCCTGTGCCAGACGTGCCACGGCGGCGCGTGATTCACCCTGCGAACCCGTAGCAATAATCAGCAGTTCGTGATCAGCAATACCCTGAGTCTGTTTGATATTCACCAAGCACCCGGCCGGCACACGCAGACGGCCAAGCTCCGTGGTAATACCGATATTCTTTTCCAGACTGCGTCCGGCCACCGCAACACGCCGACCATTGGCCACGGCTGCATCGATAATCTGCTGGATACGGAACATATTGGAAGCAAAGGTGGTGACAATCACCTTGCCCGTGCACTGCGAAATAGCCTGCTTCAGGGCCGGGCCGACAATACGCTCGGATGGGCCGGAACCTGATCTTGTGGCGTTGGTCGAATCCGAGGCAAGCAATACCACGCCCTGATCACCCAATTGCGCAAAGCGGTGGATGGCCGTCGTGCGCCCGTCAATCGGAGCTGAATCCAGTTTGAAATCTCCGGTATGCACAATCACGCCCAGACGCGTATGAATAGCCAGCGATACCGCGTCCATGATCGAATGCGTCACCGGCACGCCCTCAACCTCGAACGGGCCAACCTGTATCTTGTCACCGTTATCGGGCAATGAGCGCAGATCGCCCTTGTAGCGGCTTTCAGAGAGCTTGCCGCGCACCAGCGCCAGCGTCACATCGGTGCCGTACACCGGCACATTCAGCTGTGGCAGCAAATACGGCAGACCACCGATATGATCTTCATGCCCATGGGTCAGCAGCAGCGCATGAATATTCAGTCCGAGTTCGTGCAAAGCGGAAATATCCGGCACGACCACATCCACGCCATGTTGACCGGGCTCGGGAAACCCCATACCGCAATCGGCAATGACCGCATCATCATCGACGGCATACACCATCATATTCTTGCCGAATTCGCCGACTCCCCCGAAAGGGAAACAGCGCAGCACAGGATCACCCATCAGACAGCGCCCCGGCTGCCGGGCTTGATGGCCGGCAGCACCCCTTCGCGGCACAGCGGGCATTCGTCTGCCGCATGGGTTTCAACACTCAGATGGATGGCTGTCTCGTGCGGCACATCAAAGCGCCCTTCTGCATCCGGGGCGCGATCGACAACGGCCAGCACCTTCACCGGCTTGCCGCCATGGCGACGTACAACATCCATGCATTCACATACCGACCCACCGGTAGTAATCACGTCCTCGACCACCAGCAGCCTGGCATCCTCGGGAATGGCAAAACCACGGCGCATTTGCATGACACCTTCCTTGCGCTCGGTAAAGATAAACGGCTTGTGCAGAAGCCTCGCCACCTCCTGACCAATGACCAGCCCACCGATGGCCGGTGACACCACCATATCAATATCACGGGCATCCACCTTGCCAATCAGCTCTTTTGCCAGTGCGGTGGCATTGTCGATATTCATCAGCACCAGTGCCGATTGCAGATAGCGGGCCGAATGGCGCCCGCTGGACAGTACAAAATGGCCGTTGAGCAATGCTCCTGCATCTTCATACATGGCCAGCATTTCATGTTCGTTCATGCGTATATTCCCCGTTTGTTCCCATTGCGCTCTAGCGGCTTTATGTCACGACCAAGGCTAACAGTTTAAAAAATTTGCCGGAGTGTAACATCTTCCCCCTGCATGCAGAACCTTGCACCCTACATACCCCATTGCCACTGAAAACAGCTATAATAACCGTATGTTGGATGAGCTGGGTATCCGTGCCGTACTACTCGATCTCGACGGCGTACTGTATGTCGGCGACCAGATGATTGAGGGTGCCGACACGGCGATAAAACAGCTGCGGGCTCGGAGAATGCCGCTGGCCGGGCTGACCAATACCACCACCCAGTCGCGCCGTATGATTGCTGACAAGCTCAATGGCCTGGGAATTGAACTTCCGCAAGGCGCTCTGTTCACGCCCGCGGCTCTGGCCGTGCAACGACTCGGCAAACGCTCTGCCCGGCTGTTCATCCGCGATGCACTGCTGGAGGATTTTTCCGATGTACATGAGGACAACGAACATCCCGAGGCCATTGTGATGGGCGATATCGGCGGCGAGGGGTATCCGCCGGAGATACTGCGGGAGATATTCCTGCATCTGATGGACGGGGCTGAATTGCTGGCACTACACAAAAACCGCTTCTGGCAGAAACCGGATGGCCTGCATCTGGACCTGGGCAGCTTTGTTGCCGCCATCGAATACGCCAGCGGCAGGCAGGCCGCCATCCTTGGTAAACCGTCCATTGATTTCTTCCATGGCGTCTGTAGCGCACTGAATGTTGAACCCGAACAAGCGCTGATGATCGGCGACGATATCGAATCCGACACCCTCGGCGCCCATCATGCAGGCCTGAAAACCTGCCTGGTACACAGCGGCAAATATCGTCGGGAATTCGCTGAAAGCATCATGCAAAACAATGACTTTTTACCGGACATGCAGCTGAACTCCATCGCCGGCTTGTCCAGCCATATTTAACCGGTCAGTTATTCAGACAGGGTTTCAAGCAGCAGCATGATGGCCTGCTCAATGGCGGCAGCCTGAATATCTGCCCGGTCACCTGAAAAGCGATAGCAGCGACTGACAATATCCGTTTCCGACATAGCCACCGCCAGCCATACGGTTCCAACAGGCTTGTCAGACGTGCCACCGCCCGGACCTGCTATGCCGCTCACCGCGACACATACCGAATGGCATGGAGCGGGCTTTGCCATACCACCGACAGCCATTGCCTGAACCACCTCGCGACTGACTGCGCCACATCGGTCAATCAGATCTTGCTTCACCCCCAGCTCCTCGTACTTGGCCCGGTTACTGTACAGCACCCAACCCCGATCAAGCACATCCGAGGCGCCCGCCTCCGAGGCAATCGCTGCGGCAATGCCGCCGGCCGTACACGATTCAGCCGTACGCAGCAGTAAGCCTTTCTCTCGACACAGAGCAAGCAGTTTGGCGACTTTCTTATTGAGTGAAACATCCTGCACGGCCGTCCCCATTACAGCCCTGTCCACGAAAAAAGACCGGCCAGCACCAGCCCGCCACCCATCAGTCCGGCTGCCACATCGTCGGCCATGATGGACCACCAGGCTGGCCCTGTATGTTCGATATGACGAATCGGGAAGGGTTTCAGAATATCAAACATACGGAAGGCCACAAAGGCCAGCGCCAGATTCACAATGGACAGGCCGAAGAACATGACAATCAATGCCAGAGCCAGCCACTGACCAACCCATTCATCAATAACAATCCAGCCCGGGTCATCGGCATCCAGGTCTGGCAACACGATGGCGCAAACGGCGCATCCGAGAGCCAGCAACAGGGTCGTGGCCGCCATCAGTCCCCATGGACCGGCCCAGGTGATCAGCAACCACCCCGCGGGCAACGCAGCCAGGCTCCCCCATGTGCCGGGTGCTTTGGGCAACCAGCCGCTGCCGAGTCCCGCCGCCAGCCAGCGGGCCAGCCTTTGCCCGCCTCCGACAGATGGCGTAGTGGATGAAGGCTCAGTCAAAATGATCATACCCTTTGCCGCCAAGCTCCGCGACTCCGATCGACCTTTTCCCCACCCGCAGACTCACACCGCTACCAATAGCGCAGTGACCAATCTTCACCGCAAAGCCATCAAGAAAACGCATCGCATCAGGCGCCGTCAGTAGCAATGCATAATCCTCACCACCATGGGCCACTGCGCGCAGGGCATGCTTCTCGCCAGCCTTGCGACATAAAATATCCCAGCCCGGCAACAGGCTCAGATCTATATCCATGGCCAGGCGTGAGGCATCGGCAATATGACCGGCGTCCTGCAGCAGCCCGTCGCTGATATCAATACAACACCGCACCCCCAGCTCGCGCAGGCGCACACCCGCCTCCAGTTTGGGTTTAATCTCCTGCAGATAGTTGACGAAATAGCCTTTTTTCTTGCCCCCCATCCACTGTTGCAGGCCAAGTGCATGGAAGCCGGCTTTACCGACAATCCACACGGCATCCTTTTCATTCGCCTCGCTCCTCCGCATGGCCGTCCCCGCAGGCAACTGCCCGGCCACGGTAACCGACAGGCTATTGACCAGCGATCTGCAAGTATCGCCTCCGCTCAGCTCCACATCGTAACGGGCCAGCGCAGCGCAGGCCCCATCACCCATGGCGCTGACCGATTTGCTATCCTGCGCCATAACATTCAGCCATGCATACAATGGCTCCGCCCCCATAGCCGCCAGATCAGACAATGCAGCACATACGGCCCGGTCAGCAGCCTGTGGCAACGGGAAATCGTTCGGCCAGTGGATGCTTTCAATGGCTGAATCGGTACTGACCACCAGCTCCATACCCCGGGCCAGATGATGCACCGATGCATCGTCACCGATACCCAGTCGCGTACCGGACTTGGGATTACCGCCCTGGCCGGCGAAACACGCCTGAATCAGATTGAATTCACCCACACCCATGGCTCGCATTGTGGGCTAGAATAATGAAAAGTTCCAGTTTAAGGACGACAGGAGTTGCCCGTGTATATGCAGGCCATTCAGGACGATATTACGACCTTGCATGTGGATGCCGTCGTCAATGCAGCCAATTCATCCCTACTCGGCGGTGGCGGTGTGGATGATGCGAGTCACCGTGCCGCCGGGCCGGATCTTCTCGAAGCATGCCGCAGCCTTGGTGGCTGCCCGACCGGCGAAGCCAGAATCACCCGTGCTTATCATTTGCCATGCCAGTGGATCATCCACACTGTCGGCCCTGTCTGGCAGGGCGGCAAAGACAATGAAGCTGAACTTCTGGCCAGTTGTTATCGCAACAGACTGAAGCTTGCCGTCCGGCAGCATATGACATCCATCGACTTCCCGGCCATCTCCACCGGTGTGTACGGCTATCCCGCAGAACCCGCTGCAGCCATTGCCATCGCTACCTGCCGCGCCTGCCAGCAGCAGTATGCAGGCCCGGACAGGGTTTGTTTTGTTTGTTTTGATGCCCGCAGCATGATGATCTACCAGTCATTACTGACATAAAGAGGACATAGCTGCTTTTCCGGGGGTGCTTCACACACAAATGTCTAGCCTGAACTATTCATAAACGTCCGTATTTGATGGTAAGAGTAAGTTGTCTTGTCGCAAATGCAGGTTTCAGCATGTGATTCATGGTTTGTGCAGAGGTATAATCCTTCTTTTTACCGGCGGGCTCAAAATAGAAGTGCAACACTTTACGGAGGTAAAGTGTTGCGATGGGAAAGAGCTATAGTCACTTGAATAGTAGCGAGCGTGCCGTGATCCAACTTGGTCT
>JAJRTF010000108.1 GCA_021545585.1 Zetaproteobacteria bacterium | reverse complement strand
GAGCACTGGATCAATCCGTTTGCGGCGCATGGCGGGCTGGACAATACCATCCTGTGGGAACTGCGCTTGCCGCGCCTGCTCACCGCCTTTGCGGTCGGCGGCCTGCTGGCGCTGGCCGGTGCGTGGTTTCAGGTATTGCTGGGCAATCCGCTGGCCGAGCCCTATGTACTGGGCGTGGCCGGTTCCGCCTCGGCCGGTGCGGTGACTGGGCTGATGTTGATGCCTGAATCGGCCTGGGTCATGAGCGCCGGCGCATTTGCCGGGGCGTGGGTCGGTATTGTCACGGTGATGTTTTTTGCCCACCTCGGCTCCAATCGCATGCTGCTGGCCGGCGTGGTGCTGGCGGCATTCTGGTCGGCGGTGCTGGCGCTGCTGCTGGCGCTGTTGCCTGAACAGGGATTATACCGCGCCTTTTCATGGATGATGGGCGATTTGTCGCATTCCGATATTCCGGTATCCATATTGCTGGCGGCATGGGGCGTTGCGCTGGGTTGCGGCCTGTTGCTGGCACGGGCGCTGGATATGCTGCTGCTTGGAGAGCGCCACGCCGAAGCGCTCGGCGTCAATGTCAAACAATTACGCCGGCGATTGCTGCTGCTGGCTTCCGCCGTCACTGCGTTGGCCGTCACCGCAGCCGGTACCATCGGTTTTATCGGGCTGGTGATTCCGCATTTGATGCGTTTGTTGTTCGGCGCGCTACACCGGGCCGTATTGCCCGCCTCCGCCATTGGCGGAGGCCTGTTATTGCTGCTGGCCGATACTGCAGCGCGCACGATGATTTCGCCGGCGGAATTGCCGGTCGGCATCCTCACCGCCATTATCGGCGTGCCGGTATTCCTGTTTCTGCTGCTGAGGGGCACATAATGGCCGCGCTGCTCACATTATCCAACGCCAGCGTCAAACGCGGCGGCAACATCCTGATTGCCGGCCTGAGCTGCGTTTTCAGGGCGGGCGAAGCAGTGGTCATTCTCGGGCCGAACGGAGCGGGAAAATCGACCCTGCTACTGGCGCTGGCCGGGCTGATTCCGGTCGATGGGGATATTGAACTGCATGGCGCGGCGCTTGGCGATTACAGCCGCAGCGCATTATCCCGCCACATTGCCTGGCAGGGCGAATTGCCCCCCACCGAGTTCGGGCTGAGCGTCCAACAGCGGCTGGATCTGGCAGCCGGTGAAGCCGGCGGCGACATCGCTGCGGTTGCACAGGATATGGATATCGAAGCGCTGCTGCACAGGCCGCTGGGCACACTCTCCAGCGGCGAACGCCAGCGCACGGAACTGGCCGCCCTCATGTTGCGCGATGCGCCGCTCTGGCTGCTTGATGAACCGACCGCCCACCTCGACCTGAAACACCAGATTCATTGCATCCAGATGCTCAAGGCGCAGCGTGCTCAGGGTCGGGCGATCATCACCGTGCTGCACGATTTACAGCAGGCCATGGCCATTGCCGACCATCTGATTCTGGTTGATGGCAAGGGGCGGGCTGAATACGGTGCGGCGCAAACACTGTTGAACAGCGCAACATTGTCGCAGCTGTTTCACGCCCCGGTGATGCAGCAGGGTGCAGTGCTGATTCCGGATTATGGAGAAGGATTATGAAAAAACGCGATAAACGCCACGGCGTGGTGCTGGTACATACCGGCGAGGGCAAGGGCAAATCATCATCGGCCTTCGGCGTCACATTCCGCGCCGCCGGCTGGGGTATGAAAGTGTGTGTGATTCAGTTTATCAAGGGGAAATGGAAAACCGGCGAGGAACGGGCGGCAAAACAATTCGACCATATCGAATGGCATGCGCTGGGCGACGGTTTTACCTGGGACACCAAAAACCCCGAGCAGGATATCAAAACCAGCCGTAAAATTTGGGATCTGTGCAAGGCGAAGGTGCGCTCGCATGAATTCGATTTGATCGTATTCGATGAAATCAATTACTGCGCCTCCTACGGCTGGATTCCGGGTGAAGAAATCGCCGCTTTCATACGCGAGGAAAAGCCGGCCTGGATGCACCTGATTCTGACCGGTCGCGATGCGCCAGCCGAGGTGATTGCGGTGGCCGATACCGTAACGGAAATGTGCAAAATAAAACACGCATTTGATAACAATATTATGGCGACACAAGGTATTGAATTCTGATGAAAATCCTACTGGCTCATGGTTCTTCCGATGGCAGGCATGTCGAACAGGTGAAGTCTCTGGCATGCAGGGTGTCCGGTTTTCTGAACGAAGAAATCGGCACAGCATTTCTGGACGATCATGCGTTACCGGAGGGGGCAACCGTGTTGCCGCTGTTTCTCGGCCAGGGCAAGCATGTCCGTGAAGATGTTCCCGCTCTGGTTGCTGCATCGGGTTGCCGGCTTCTGCCACCGCTGGATCATCATGCCGATACGATTGCGGATATGGCGGTTGGTCATATGACAAAAGAAACACGCCGTATCAATGCGCTGTTTGTGCTCTATCGATTTGCCGGTTTTGAGAAACTGGCAGCAGCTCTTTATGGCAGGATGAAAATCTGTTCGAAACATGCGCTGGCATCACTGCACAGCGAACCGTCGGTCACTACGGTGCTGCAGCATTGGCAGCAGGAGGATGTGAAGGTTATTTCCCTGCAACCGATGCTGTTGTTTGAAGGCAAAAGCATGGACAGACTTCGGGCCATGACTGAGCCATTTGAGATATCTGTTGCTCCGGTATTGTCCGAACATGACGGTTTTGCGGCATGGATTGCGGACTGTCTGCGGGAAAAAACATGAAACTCGATTCGCCCCTGCGGGCCGGCGAAGTGGCATTGGTTGGAGCGGGGCCGGGTGCCTCCGGTTTATTGACACTGGCTGCCGCCGCTCTGATCGGCGACTGTGATGCGATTGTCTATGATGCGCTGGTATCCGATGAGGTGATGGCGATGGCCGACGCCTCGGCTGAAAAAATTCTGGCCGGTAAACGTGGTGGCCGCGCATCTGCCAGTCAGCACGATATTTGCGAGACCCTGATTCGACTGGCCAGGACCGGAAAACGCATTGTGCGATTGAAAGGCGGCGACCCGTTTGTATTCGGGCGCGGTGGTGAGGAAGTGCGCGCGCTGGCATCTGAAGGCATTGCTTTCCGGATTATTCCGGGTATTACATCCGGCATTGCCGCGCCGGCCATGGCCGGGATTCCGGTGACCGATCGTTCGGTCAATGCGACACTGGCATTCCTGACCGGGCATGAGGCCAGTGAAAAGTCCCGTATGGACTGGAAGGCGTTGGTCGAGGCATTCCCTGTGCTGGTTTTTTATATGGGAGCAAAAAACTTGCCGGATATTGCCAAACGGCTACTGGATGCGGGACTTGAGAAACAGACGCCACTGGCCATTATTCGTAATGCTACGCTGGCCGATGAACAAACTATGGTCGCAACATTGGGTGAAGCGGCCGATGGCAGCATCACAGCCCGTTCACCTTCGATTGTAATTATCGGTGATGTCGTGGCGGAGCGAATGAACTGGAAGGATTCGATATGAAAAAACCACCCATGATACCCTATAAACGCCATGCCATTATGTGCTGTGGCAAGAGTTGCGGTGAGAATATGCCGCTGCTCAATTATCTGAAAGACAAGGTGATTGAGGCAGGTCTTACAGCGGGTGATCCTGATGCCGTTCGGGTGAATCGCGCCGGTTGTCTGGGTGTCTGTGCAGAAGGGCCGATCATGGTCGTTTATCCGGAAGGGGTCTGGTATTGTCATCTCGATGAGGCGGGTATTGATCAAATTGTCGAGGAACACTTTAAAGGCGGGAAGCCTGTTAAATCGTTGTCATTTCACCACTATGCCTGAATGTAACACTGGCGAAAGCTGATCCGGCTGTTTAAGCTCCCCCGCAGGGATTGATTCTCTGACGGGGTGGAAGATGCGGCTTCCTGTTTCGGTCATTGTTGTATTGTTGTTCTGGGTGCCGGTTTTGCAGGCTGCTGTTGACGATGCTTCATCCCAAACGTTGATACAGCAACGTATCTGGTTTCAACAGGCGCGTGTTGCCCTGAACAAACACGACATGAAACGCTTTGATGCTCTCAAGGCTAAACTGGCCGATTATCCACTGACACCCTATCTCGATATCTGGCAGGCGCGTATTTCCCTGAAACAGGGCAATGATGCGCTGGTAGAGAAGACGCTGATTCAGCATGACAATATACCGGAAAGCCGCGATTTACGTAAAGCATGGATCAACGAGCTGGCCAAACGCAAACAGTGGTCGAAGATAAGCGATATCTTTGCCCGTTTTCCCAAGCTGGCCAAACGATTGCCGGAAACGGCCATGGTCACCCGCTGGTACACAGGTCACAAAGAAGAAGCCATGCAGCAGTTTTCTGCGCGCTGGCAACAGAATCGTGAAATCTCCCGTTTTTCCAAACCGTTGCATGAAGCCTGGCTCAAACAGGGACATCCTACCGGGGCTGAAAAATGGAGGCGGATTGAACGGTTGAGCTATCGTGGTAAATGGAAAGAGATTCATTCGCTTTCCGAAACGTTTGCAAAGCCACAAAAACAGGCACTGGCATTTTGGCGGCGGGTTCAGAAAGATCCTGAACAAGTGCTGCCGCAATGGCATGCGTCTGTACCGGCTGCACTGGGCAAGCTGATTATCCACGACGGAATCAGAAGGATTGCCAGAAATGATGCGACAGTTGCATGGGATGTGTTGCACCGCTTGCAACCCAAAACGAGACATATCAAAAAATCTTTCTTTACCGAGCAGCAGCGATACCTGGCACTTTGGGCTGCCCGGCAACACAGGATAGTGGCAGCCGACTGGCTGGGCGCATTGCCGAAGGCGTATCGCAATGAAGATACACGAGGCTGGCAGGCCCGCTTGTATTTACTGCAGCAAAACTGGGGCAGGGTATTGTCTGTCATTGCTGCCATGCCGGATTCAGAACAGCAACAGAGCCGCTGGATTTACTGGAAGGCGCGTGCATTGGCTGCGAGCGGTAAAGAGAAACAGGCCAAAGCCCTGTTCGGAAAACTGGCCGGTTCGCGGGGCTATTACAGTTTTCTGAGTGCAGAGCGTCTTGGGCTACCGCCGCATTTTCATGCAACAGATATTACCGTCTCCGATGAAGTTATTACCAGTCTTGAGCAAAGACCGGCTGTGCGTCGTGCCTATGAATGGTTGCAGCTGGACAAGCGGAATAAAGCGGCCAGAGAATGGTATGCGGCATTGTCAAAATCCGGTGCCGAACAATGGCAGGCGGCAGTTGTACTGGCTTCACGCTGGGGCTGGCATGATCAGGCGATACGCGGAGCATCCAGAGCGCATCAACACGATGCCTTGTTTGAGCGTTTTCCCGTGGGATATGAACAAGCCGTGATGGATGCGGCAAAGGAAACCG
>JAJRTF010000107.1 GCA_021545585.1 Zetaproteobacteria bacterium | reverse complement strand
AGGAGAAAAGCGGCGATATCGATGTGGCCAACCGTGATGTGGCTATGGCCACGCTGCGGCGGCAGGGGCTGATCGATATCAAGGTCAAGAAAAAGCCGGTAGAGATAGAAATTTTCCCCGAGAAGGTTAATGACAAGGATATATCCGTCTTTTTCCGTCAGCTTTCCACCATGATTAATGCCGGCCTGCCGCTTGTGCAGTGCTTTGAACTGGCGGAAAAGGGCGGTGAAAAGAAGTCCATGGTGAAACTGCTCAAGGATGTGCGGCAGAGCCTTGAAAGCGGTACCCCGCTTGGCGAAACCATGCGGAAATTTCCCAAGGAATTCGATCGCCTGACCTGTTCGCTTGTCGAGGCCGGGGAGCAGGGCGGCATACTGGATACGATTCTGCTGCGCCTGTGTACGTACAAGGAAAAGGCGCTCGCGCTTAAGGCGAAGATCAAGTCGGCCATGGTTTATCCGGTCGCGATTCTGGTGGTGGCTTTTGTCGTGACCGCGATCCTGATGATTTTCGTGATTCCCATTTTTGGAGAAATGTTTGCGGATTTTGGTGCTGATTTGCCGGGCCCGACCAAGATAACGATGAAAATATCGGAAGGCTTTGTCGAATACTGGTACCTGGTCGTATTTGTACCGGTTGCCGTTGTTTTCGGTACCCGTGCCATTTATCAGACGCCGAAGGGCCGTTACCAGCTGGATAAATTACTGCTCAACCTTCCGGTGCTCGGTGATGTGCTGCGCAAGGCCTCGGTGGCGCGTTTCTGCCGTACATTTTCGACCCTGACCGCGGCCGGGGTGCCCATCCTGGAGTCAATGGATACCGTGGCTGAGACATCCGGCAATGTGGTGATTGAAGAAGTTATTATGCAGGCCAAGGAATCCATCTCCCAGGGCCAGACGCTGGCTGCACCGCTTGAGGACAGCAAGATATTTCCGGTCATGGTCACGCAGATGATCTCTATCGGCGAACAGACAGGCAGTCTGGAGGATATGCTGGCAAAAATTGCCGACTTTTATGAACAAGAGGTGGATACAGCCGTGGATAATATGACAGCTCTGATGGAGCCTTTTATCATGGCCTTCCTGGGTGTGGTCATTGGCGGGCTGGTGATTTCCATGTATCTGCCGATCTTCCAGATGGCTGCTGTCGTTTAAAGCCTTTTTTACCCGGGTCGGGTTTCTGCGTGCGGAATAATGTGGCGCTATATTGCAGCATGGCAGACGCGGCGCTCCATCTGAGATCCATGCTATGAAATTAATCATGTATCGCGGCATGGCAGGCATGGCATTGCTTGCCCTGATGTTATTCTGGATGGAGCCTTCATTCTATCCTTCTGCCGGTAAATTCATCCATGTTGTAGCTTTCCTGTATATGCTCTTGCTAGTGCTTCAGGGCATCGCACACTGGTGGGCACGTTCATCCGGCACCGCGATATTATTGTTTGAATTTGCTTCGGATGTTCTGGTTGCAGGGCTGCTTGTTTATGCCACGCAGGGCATCAGCAGCCCTTTTTCATTCCTGCTCGGTTTGATTGTACTGACCTCGGGAACCGTGGGTCGAGTGATGTTGCCGCTAGTGGTCAGTGTGCTGGCCTGTATAAGCTATCTGACAGCTGTATATGCCTATGCCAGCTGGCAGGGGGGAATCCCACTGGATGCAGCTGATGCCCTGCATGCGCTGTTACAGACCTCAGCTATTTTTCTGGTCGGTGGAGTCATGGCATTTATCGCCCGGCGCCATATGGGACTGCGTTCGTCAAGTGATCTCGCCATTCGTCAGCACCGCAAACTTAAAGGCCTGCATAGCAGGGTGATGTCATCCATGAGTGAGGGTGTGATTGTGCTGGATGGGCGGCTGGAAGCCTATGAGATGAATGCCGCAGCCCGCAGTCTGCTGGCCTCGCCGCCGGACAATGATGAGGCGCTGGCAGGCTCTTTTGTGCGGGATGTTCCCGGGCTGTATGCATGGCTGACAGAAAACAGCGGCCATGACTTCCATGCTGAATATCCGTGTGCCGGGCGCAATCTTCTGGTGACGGCCAAGTCGCTGGATGTGCCTGCTGCCCTGCCGGGTGAACCTTCCTGGCTGCTTACACTGGTTGATATCAGTGAAATACGTAGGCTGGAAGCCAGGCTTATCGAGCATGAAAAAATGGCGGCGCTGGGCCAGATGTCCGCCATGCTGGCACATGAAATCCGCAATCCGATTCAGACGATGGCGCAGGGGTTGGAACTGATGAGGCTGGATGTGGATCACCGCGATACCGTTCAGGATATACTGCATGATGAAATGATGCGTCTGAACCGGCTGGTGACTATGATGCTGGATTATTCGCGCCCGCTGGCGGCCTCCCCTGAGTGGATAGAAATGGAAACTCTCCTGATGGCAGCGATCAACCAGACTGATCTGGAACAGCATGATATTGGCTGGCAGTGCGATATCGATCAGTTGTATATTGACCCTGACCATTTCAGGCTGGTGCTTGATAATTTATTATCCAATGCTTTGAAACACCGTGTGAATGAAAGCCTTGTGAAGTTAAATCTTCGCGATGTGGATGGGCACTGGCGGCTGAAGGTGTGCAATGAGGGGGAAATCCCCGATACGCTGCGCTCAAAACTGTTTCAGCCCTATGTCAGCGGCGGGCGCAGGGGCGTAGGTTTGGGCTTATCGACGATCAAGCATGTATGCGATATGAATGACTGGACAGTCCAGGTTGAAGAAAGTGATGGTCTGGTCTGTTTTGTTGTGGAGGGGCCAGGGCTCTCAGATGGCAGGGCGAAAAAGGAGGACCGGGATGGCTGAATTGCTGCTGGTTGAGGATGAGGCCAATGCCCGCAAGATTCTGTGCATAGGTCTGGAAATGCAGGGCCATCAGGTATTTACATGTGATGGCTCTGACTGCGCCGAGGCTGCCTTGCGGCAAAGGCGTTTTGATGTGGTGCTTACCGATTTGCGTATGGACGGGCGGGATGCGGGGATTGATGTGGTTTGCAGCAGTCAGCGGATTCAGCCTGGGATACCTGTGCTGTTACTGACTGCCTACGCCAGTGCGGAAACAGCCGTTGCAGCGATGAAAGAAGGCGCATTCGATTATTTGACCAAACCGGTCTCGGCAGAAGAGCTGGCTGATGCGGTAGAGAGAGCTTTGCTCAGTGTGTCCACGGATGCCCAGCCCCCAGTCGATTCAGAGGCTGAAGTGGCGCAAGATTCAGATATCATGCTTGGTGAATCCGAGCCCATGCAGCGGATACGCGAGCGCCTGCAGCGTGCCGCCAAATCAAATTTTACCGTGCTGATTACCGGGGAGTCGGGTACAGGCAAGGAGCTTGCTGCCCGTTACATACACGAACATTCCGAGCGTCATAACGGGGCCTTTGTACCCGTGCACTGCGGCGCCATCCCCGAAGGATTGTTTGAATCCGAGCTCTTTGGTCATCGCAAAGGTGCATTTACAGGAGCGGAAACAGACAGGACAGGCCTGATTGAAGCAGCCGACGGGGGTATCCTGTTTCTTGATGAGGTCGGTGAAATGCCGTTGCCGGCGCAGGTGAAGCTGTTGAGAGCCTTGCAGGAAAAACGCATTCGCAGGGTGGGCGATGATCATGAACATGATGTGGATGTGAGGGTGATTGCAGCCACCAATCGTGATCTGGAAGCGGAGGTCGGTAAAGGAAATTTTCGCGAGGATCTGTTTTTCCGGCTTAATGTCGTGCCTGTGCATTTGCCGCCGCTGCGGCAGCGGCGCGAGGATATACCACTGTTGGCCAAAGCGATGGTCCGGCAGTGGGGCGAGGGCCGTGTTCGCTTGACCGAATCATGTCTGGCGCGACTGGTGCAGTTGCCGTTCATGGGCAATGTGCGGGAACTTGAAAACCTGCTGCAGCGTATGCTGGCCCTGAGCGACAGGGAGGATCTGGATGTCGATTTACTCAATGAACTGTATTCTGCTGCGCCGAAAGATACTCGGATTTCACTGTCAACACTGGAAGAGCAACAGCAGAATCTCGATAGCTGGATGCAGGAGCAGGAAAAACAGCTGATCCGTGAGGCGTTACATGCCAGCGCTGGCAATATTACAAAAGCTGCCGAGAAGCTGGGCATCAGCTTTCGCTCATTGCGTTACCGCTTAAAAAAACTCGGTCTGAATGGAGGTGATGAGTGATACTGCTGAGCATAGTCTGCGGGCTGTTCGGACTGGTCTTCGGAAGTCTTGCCAATGTTTGCGTGTATCGCATTCCCCGCCGTGAATCCGTGGCATTTCCCGGCAGCCATTGCCCCCGTTGCGGACATGACATTGACTGGTACGACAATATCCCGCTCATTTCATGGCTGTTTCTCAAGGGCCGCTGTCGGCACTGTCAGGGGGCCATTGCCTGGCGTTATCCGCTGCTGGAATTGATCATGGGCATCAGCTGGGCGGCCCTGGCATGGCATTTCGGGCCAACCCCTCATCTCCTGATAGCACTGGTACTGTTTTTCCTGCTCTGGGTATTGAGTGTCATTGACCTGGAAACCGGGCTGTTGCCGAATGCGCTGACCTTTCCCGGCATTGCACTCGGCCTGATGTTTTCCTGGTGGCTGGGTAGCGGATTGCAGGGCCTGCAGGATGCAGTAATCGGCACCGCAGCCGGCTATGGCGTTTTCTGGCTTGTGGCCAGGGTGTTTCTGCTGCTGACCGGTCGCGAAGGCATGGGTTATGGTGATTTTAAGCTGCTGGCCATGCTGGGTGCCTTCATGGGCTGGCAGGCCCTGCCGTTTATTATATTTGCTTCATCGCTGGTGGGCGCACTGATCGGCAGTCTGTTCCTGCTGCTGGCACGGCGTGGTTTTCGAACCGAGATTCCTTTTGGCCCCTATCTGGCGGCAGCCGGGATGATCTGGTTTTTGTGGGGCGGCTCAATACTCGACTGGTATGCCGGGGCGAGCAGATTTGTCTGCTAATGGATGTGGCATGAAGCTGCCTGCCCGGATCGGCCTGACCGGCGGCATCGGCAGTGGTAAAAGTACGGTCGCTGCCATGTTTACCGAACTGGACGTGCCCGTACTTGATCTGGATCAGGTCGGCCGGGCACTGGCCATGCCGGGTTCCCTGTGCCTGCAAAGGCTGGTATCTTCTTTCGGAGACGGAATCCTGTCTCCCGATCAGTCACTGGACAGGCAGCGACTGGCTGATATCTGCTTTGCCGATGCCGCCGGAACCGCTCAGCTCAATGCCATCATGCATCCGATGATCAGGCAGGAAGAGCAGGCATGGCTTAGCTGTCAGCAAGCCGATTTTGCTATTATCGAAGCTTCGGTGCTGATTGAATCCGGCGGCGCGGAACGTATGGATGCTGTGATCGCAGTGCTGGCTGATGAAGGGCTGCGCAGGCAACGCGTGGTGGATCGTGGTCTGCAGAATGAGGAGAGGTTCCGGAGTATTGTCAGTCGCCAGTGTGATGATGCCGAGAGGCGTCGTGTGGCGGAATATGTCATCATCAATGAAGGTGATCTGGCAGGGCTTCGACAACAGTCGATGGAAGTATATCAGCAGTTGCTTGCGCGCTTTGGCTCTGCCGGGGCTTGACACGCCTGTGATGCCCCTTTAGCAATCCAACCTGTGTCGGGTCATTCCCCGACTTCCCATGAAACAGGCGGAGACTTGCCTGATTTATTCAACGAATCATTTATTTATAAGGCACAACAGTTTTGATTACTTATCTGTATGCGCCCGAACTTCTGGAGAACACATGTCCGAAACCAGCGAATCAACGCAAGCCATGGAAGGCGCAATATCAGTTGCTGATGCAGCGATTGAAGGAAAACCCCGTCGCAGAGGCCGGCCGCGCAAGGTGGTGACGGAGCAGGCCGCTGAAACTCCGCCGGCAGATACGCCGGCCGTGGCGCCTGAAGGCGAAGCAAAACCGCGCCGTCACGGACGTCCACGCAAGGCGGAGCAGACTGAAACAGCAGCTCCGGCTGATGAAACAGCCTCCGGCAAGGGCGATGCTGCCAGTACTGAAAACACCACCAATGAGAAGCCTGCCGGGCAAGGTGGTGACAAGTCGGCGGATAGCGATAACGGAGACAGGTTTCAGGGTAACCGCAAGGGGCGCTGGCAAAAGGGCAAGAACAATCAGCGTCGTCGCCGTGAGGAACCCGAAGAAAGAATCTCCGATGAGATGGAAGGCGTGACGCTGAACCTGAAAGAGGTCTCGGCAAAAAGCCCGACCGAACTGCTTGAACTGGCCGACCAGTATGAAATTGATAATGCGGCCGGTATGCGCAAGCAGGAACAGGTTTCAGCCATTTTGCGTGCTCACGGCTTGCGTGGCGGCACGATCTACAGCGAAGGCGTACTGGAGATACTTCCCGATGGTTTCGGATTTCTGCGCTCCCCTGATGCCAATTATCTTTCCGGCCCGGATGATGTGTATGTTTCAACGCATCAGATTCGCCGTTTTTTCCTTCGCAAGGGCGATACCGTAGCCGGCGAGATTCGGGCTCCGCGTCGCGGTGAGAAATATTTCGCACTGAAAACTGTCGATGCCGCCAATGGTGAACCGCCTGAAGTGGCGCGTACCAAGGTGCTGTTCGATAATCTGACGCCGCTGTATCCGAACGAGCGCCTGCATATGGAGATTGATAATCCAACGCGCAAGGATATTACCGGACGCATTATCGATATTGTGTCGCCCATCGGTAAGGGTCAGCGCGCTTTGCTGGTGGCGCCGCCGCGTACCGGCAAGACGGTAATGATGCAGTCGATTGCGCATTCCATCGAGGCGAACCATCCGGAGGTCGAGCTGATTGTATTGCTGATCGATGAACGTCCCGAAGAAGTGACGGACATGAAGCGTTCGGTGAAGGGGGAAGTGGTATCATCGACCTTTGATGAGCCGGCCCAGCGGCATGTGCAGGTCTCCGAAATGGTCATCGAGAAAGCCAAACGTCTGGTTGAGCATGGCCGTGATGTGGTGATTCTGCTGGATTCCATCACCCGTCTGGCGCGTGCCTATAACACCGTCGTACCATCATCGGGCAAGATTCTGACCGGTGGTGTGGATGCCAATGCCCTGCATCGTCCAAAGCGTTTCTTTGGTGCAGCACGTAATATTGAAGATGGCGGAAGCCTGACCATTATCGCCACCGCACTGGTTGAAACCGGTTCCAAGATGGATGAGGTAATCTTCGAAGAATTCAAGGGTACCGGCAATATGGAGATCAAGCTGGATCGCAAGTTGACCGACAAGCGTGTGTTCCCATCGATTGATATTGCTCCATCCGGTACGCGCAAGGAAGAACTGCTGACGCCGCGTGATGATCTGCAGAAGGTCTGGATCCTGCGCAAGATTCTTTCACCCATGGGTACCATCGATGCTATGGAATTTCTGCTGGATAAACTGGGAGCCACGAAGAACAACGCCGAATTCTTCGACAAGATGAATCAGTAAGCGCTGCGTTGATAGCTGCCTAAGCGAACTGATCGGGCAATGTATGACATGAAGGCATATGGTAATCCCATGTGCCTTCTTCATTTGCACGGCTGATCCAGACTGTCTTGCAGCCCAGTTCTCTGGCGACCTTCAGGTTGTCCGCCATATCATCCACTACCAGCGTACGCTCCGGCCTTGCACCTTCAGCGGCAATCAGCATGGCCAGCGTTTTCCTGCATGGCTTGGGGATGTATGCATTGAAGCGAATATCATAAATTTGTCCGAAATGATGGGCGATACCCAGGGCCTTGAGGATGCGTTTGGCATGTTCGCGGATGCCGTTGGTATGGATCACCTTGCGTCCGGGCAACCGGCTCAGTGCATCATTCAATTTTGTATCGGGCTCGAGCAGTTCATGGGCGTTGATATCGTGTACGTCTTTCAGGAAGTCTTCCGGCTCCATGCCGTGATGCAGCATCATGCCGCGCAGGGTGGTGCCGTACTGTTTCCAGTATTTCACCCGCAGCTGATCGGCAGTCTCACCATCCACACCGAGCTCATTGGCCACAAAGGCCGTCATGCGCCTGTCCATGCGGGCGAATACACCGGCATCGGCGGCATACAGGGTGTTGTCCAGATCAATAACGGCTAAATCGAACGGCATGCGGGAGAGACTAGGGCCTGTTCACATTAACTGAAACAAGTATAATATATTCATGCAGTTAACACGAGAACAATATAAAATAATAGCGCGCTACATGCCCCGTCCTCGCGGCAATATAGTCATTTCGAACTATCAGGCTTTAAATGCCATT
>JAJRTF010000106.1 GCA_021545585.1 Zetaproteobacteria bacterium | reverse complement strand
GGCGCCGGATGGAAAGACACCCGCCGAGCTATACTTCGGCACAGCGGCGGCCCTGAAGGCCGCATGATGATGGATAATAAACAGTGAGGAGCACACCTTAAATGGCCGACCAAACTGTCCCATCAATGGGGTCCACCTCTCATGCTTTGCATAATTCCGCTATCAACCAACTTCACCGCTAATAATATGGCACCAACTGTGCCGAGTATTAAAAACAAATGGCTATGACGCGTGCGGATGTCATGTAACGCAGTAGCGATGATCTGTGGTATGGTTACCATTATGTGCCTGATAATATTGCCACTGGCTGGGACTGTGCCGGGTAAAGCTGTGATTGTCCGATGAGTGTGTTCTGGATATGGTTGACGGGTCTGCTGTTCGGACTGATTCACAGTTTGCTGGCTGCGGAGCAGATCAAGACAGCCCTGTATGAGCGTGGTATCGGCATTCAGGCCTATCGTCTGACCTATAGCCTGCTGGCGCTGGTGCTGACCGGGATATGGCTGCTGTTTGTGCATATGCTGCCCGATGCGCCGCTTTACCGACTGGAAGGATGGTTGAACTGGTTGATGCTGAGCCTGCAGCTGGCGGGGCTGGCCGTGGCACTGCTTTCCTTTCGTGACGTTGATGCCGGTGTTTTCATCGGTTTGAAGCCCGTGCCGGAGAGCGGCGAGGCTTTCTATGAGGCGGGGGTGTACCGGCTGATGCGCCATCCGATGTACAGCGGCGTCATGCTGGCCTTGCTGGCCAGCCCGGCGCATACGCTGAACAGTATCAATCTGGCTTTGGTGATCAGTCTGTATTTTGTTATCGGGGCTCGGTTCGAAGAACGGCGCATGCTGGCCGCGCATCCCGATTATGCCGATTATCGCAGGCGTGTGCCGGCTTTTATTCCACGGGTGGGTAAATCCATCGGGCAATAGTTATTCTAGATTAGAACTTGCTTATATTAGCATGTGAGTATATATTCCGCCGCATGGACGTGATACCAAAAGAAAATATTCAACAGGCCAGCGAGGGCTTGCGGGCCATTGCCCATGAGGTTCGCCTGAGCGTACTCTGTCATCTGATGGCTGGCCCGATGTGCGTTAATGATCTGATCAAGGCGACGGGAGCATCACAATCCAATCTTTCCCAGCATCTGGCCAAGATGCGCATGATGGGCATTATCAGTAATGAAAAACGGGGCCAGCAGGTATACTACCGGATCGCCAACCCCGAGTTCCTTGAGCTGGTGCATGTACTCAAGCATATCTATTGCCCGGAAGCATGCCTTCCGGCTGATGGCGAGGCCTGAAGCGTGTTTTTTTCAGCTTATATATCAATAATTCGTTATGTTCTAATGTTTATGCTGGCCTTGCTGATAGCGCCTGCTTTAAGCCCGGCAGATGAAGTGGTGAGTCTGAAAAAGAGTATTTCACTGGCGCTTGAGCATAACCGCATGCTGGCCGTGGCGGAAAGCAGAAAAGACAGGGCCGATGCCGATGCCGATGCCGCAACAGCGGCGCTATTCCCACGTATTGATATTGCTACCGGCGTGGTTCGTACGGACTCGCCACTGGCATATTTCGGAACCAGGTTGCAGCAGGGTCGTATTACGGCGGCGGATTTCAATCCTGCCAAACTGAATCAGCCTGGCTATATAAATAACTACCAGTCGCGTCTGGGCCTGAGTATGCCGATATTTTCCGGAGGCGCTTACTGGGCCGGTCGGGCGCGCGCCAGACACCATGCCGATGCCAGTGCGCTGGCATATCAGTTTGAGAAACAGCGTTTAATTTATAAAACGACAGTTGCTTACGTTTATGTCCGACAGACCCGGGAGCAGATGGATGCCGGTGAGAAGGCGGTGCAGGCGGCGAAAAAGCGCTGGCAGGATGCCAAAGCTTTGCAGCAGCGGGGCATGGCGATTAACAGTGATGTCATGGATGCACACGTCCATCTGCTAAGAAGCGAGGTTGAGCTGGATCAGGCCAGGGCTGCATTTGCCGATAGTGTGGAGGCTCTGAATCTGTTGCTGGGCCGTGATCACAGGCTGGAGATGGGCTCACTGGCGGAGCCGGTTGTGAAAAATATATCTCAGTCTTTGCAGGATTTACTGGATGGTATGTATGAGCGACGGTCAGACCTTCTGGCCATGCAAAGCGAATTGAAAGCGGCTGAATCAGCCCGACGGCAGGCCCGGTCCGGCTATCTTCCTCAGGTTAACCTGATGGCAGCTCAGGAGTGGAATAACGAACGATTCGGGCTGAAAAACAGAAATACCATGATTGGCGCTACGGTCAGCATGAATCTGTTTGCTGGCGGTGCAGACAGAGCGCGTGTTCGCGCTGCAGAGTCGGACAAACTGTCGCTGGAATTGCAGCTTGAAGATAAGCAGCAGCAGATCGGTAACGAAATTCGACAGGCCTGGCGTAGTTTACGTACGGCAGAAAAGCGTTTTGAAAGCGAACATGAGGCATTGATACAGACATCGGAATCGTTACGAATCAAGTCACTTCGCCACCGTCAGGGCCTAGAGAAAACATCCGATGTTCTGGATGCACAGGTGCGTATGGATGCCTCCAGAGTGGCAAATATCCAGGCTAAATATGAAGTCATCATTGCCAGGGTTGCATTATTGCTGGCCGCTGGCTCATTGCATGAGGGGGTAATTGAATGATTGCGAGCAACGGACAGGGTATGCGGGTTGATATTGCTCTCCTGATTGCGGGAGTGCTGGTGTTGGCGGGCTGCTCCAATGATGCGCAGCAGCAAACAGCAGCCACCACTACTGCAGCGGCACAAACCATGACATTGGAAGTCGATGAAGTGGCGGCACATTATGTTACCAGCGGCACGGTCACTTCCGATCACCGAGTGTCCATAAGTTCCCGCCTGTCCGGTTATATCCGTAAGATGGCGGTACGCGAAGGGGACAGGGTTCATCGCGACCAGATACTGGTTCAGGTTGATCCGGTGGATGCCAGGCAGGCATTGATTCAGGCCAAAGCTGACCTGGCTGATGCAGAAGCAGACGAACAGCGTTATAACGAACTGTTGAAGGCCGGCGCGGTGACGGGCCAGCAGGCAGCCAAGGCTCGGCTGCGTTATGAGGTTGCCAAATCGCAGGTGGAGCAGGCCAAGAATCAGCTTAGCTATGCCGATGTGCGGTCACCGGTTGATGGCGTTGTGGTAGAAAAGCGCTTGAGCCAGGGGGATTTGGCTGCACCCGGTGTTGCTATTCTGACGCTGGAGGATCCGGCCAGCCTGCTGGTTGAAACATTTGTATCTGAACGCTTTGTCAGCGGCATTCATGCCGGGGACGCTGTCGATATAGAGATTCCTTCCCTGCATCGCAGTTATCAGGGCGTGGTACGTCAGGTGGTGCAGGCTGCCGATCCGGTTTCTCATCAGTTCCTTGTTAAAACAGCATTACCTGCTGCTGAGGAAATCCATCCCGGTATGTATGCACAAGCCGGATTTCGTATCGGCAGTCGTCAGGTACTGCGCGTTCCGCTTCAAGCCGTGATTGCCCGTGCAGGGTTACATGCGGTGTATGTTGTCGATGCACAGGGTATTGCCCACTATCGCCAGCTCCGACTTGGGCAGGTTGTCGATGGACGGGCTGAGGTTCTGGCAGGTCTGCATGCAGGGGATGTGATTGCATGGAACGGCAAGCCGGCGCTGAAAAGCGGCATGAAGGTCGTCGCTCTGACATATAAGGCCGCCCAGCCCGGTCGCGGAAAATGACCGATAAACATTTAAATGAACACGACGATTTGAATATCGCCGGCCGACTCGGTCTGGCGGCCATGCGGACGAATCTGACGCCGATTATCAGTATTCTGATTTTCCTGATTGGCGCAGTGGCATTGATGGTGACGCCGCGTGAGGAAAATCCCCAGATCGATGTTCCTGCTGCCAATGTGATTGTGCAGATGCGCGGGGCCAGTCCGGAAGAGGTGCAGAATCTTATCGTACGGCCATTGGAAATGATTATGCGGGAAATGACCGGCGTGGATCATACCTTCGGCGCAGCTATGGATTCGGTTGGTGTGGTCACGGTGATGTTCAATATCGGTGAAGATAAGGAAGCGAGTCTGGTCAAGTTATATGACCGCATTATGCATAATCTGGATCGTATCCCTGCCGGAGCGTCACAACCATTGGTGAAGCCGATGGATGTGGATGATGTCCCGGTATCGGTGATTACCCTGTCCTCACCACAGATGGATGGATTATCCCTGAAGCGTCTGGCTGAGCGGGTGCGGGAACAGCTGGCGCCGCTTGAAGGCGTGTCGGTGGCGGATATTGTCGGCGGCCGGGATCGAGAAGTACGTATTCAGATTGACCCATCAAAAATGGCAGCCTATGGCATTACTCTGGATCAGCTGCATCGCGTGCTGGTTGGTGCGAATGCTGGTGGTCCGGTGGGCAATCTGGTCGGTAATAACCAGGTAACGCGGATCTGGCTGGACGGTTATCTTAAAAGTGCCGCTCAAGTCGGCATGCTGATTGTCGGTCAGAGTCGGAGTAAGCCGGTTTATCTGCGCGATATAGCCGATATTAGCGATGGCCCGGTCGAAGTCCGTCAAATGCACAGGATCGGTTTTGGCCCGGCAGCTACGGATGTTATGCAGGCAGGGGAGCCGGAAGCTCCGGCCGTATCCATAGCACTGGCAAAAAAACGCGGCACCAATGCGGTTTTTGTCACGCAGCGTATTGAGAAGAAACTGGATGAACTGAAAGGCGACTTTATTCCGGATAATGTGCGGGTGGATATTACCCGCGATTCCGGCGAACGGGCGAATGCAGCGGTGAATCTGCTGGTCGAGCATCTGGGTATTGCTATTGCGACAGTGATTCTGATTCTGCTGCTGTTCCTCGGTTGGCGGGAAGCCACCATTGTGACGCTTAATATTCCGCTGATTCTGTTTATTGTGCTGGCGATCGGCTTGCTGGCGGATCAGACCATTAACAGAATTACACTCTTTTCGCTGATTCTGGCTCTGGGGCTTCTGGTTGATGATGCGATCGTGGTGATTGAAAATATTCACCGGCATCTGCATCGTGGTGTGACAAAATTATCCGATAAAGCAAAGCTGATTATTCATGCCACCAACGAAACAGGTAAGCCGACGATGGTGGCAACAGCAGCCGTTATTCTGGCGTTCATCCCGATGGTATTTGTGACCGGCATGATGGGTCCGTATATGGCACCGATTCCGTTCAATGCACCTCTGGCTATGGCGGCATCACTTATTATTGCCTATGCCTTTACACCGTGGATTGCACAGCGCTGGATGCCATGCAAAATGGTACCGCCGACGCTGGAAGAAAAAGATGAGCAGCCAAAGGACCGGGTACACCGTACCTATATGCATCTGGCAGTACCGCTGATTGAGAATAAATCCAGACGCCGCATGTTTTGGCTGGTGGTAGCTGTCCTGTTTGCTGCGGCCATGTGGGAGCCGGGCTGGCAGTTTATGCGTCCAGCCGGCATTAACGGGCCGCTGACGCCTGGGGCGGTTGAATTGAAGATGCTGCCCAAAGGCAACCAGAATACGTTCAATATCACGATTGATTTGCCCGAAGGGTCGACCCTGGAAGATACGGACCGGTTGGCACGTGATATAGGCGATGTACTGCGTCTGAATCCGATGGTGCAGGATTACGAAACCTTTGTCGGCCGTGCCGGTCCGATTGATTTTAACGGTATGTTGCGTGGTGCCGCTCTGTTCAGGGAGGGACCGCAGCTGGGCGAAGTTCGGGTGAACTTACTGGATAAACATCAGCGTTCCGTGCGCTCTTCCGACATTGTACTGCAACTTCGCGATGCCCTGAAGCCGGTGCTTGAGCGCTGGCCGAGCGCATCGGTGAAACTGGTGGAAGATCCTCCGGGGCCTCCGGTTCGTGCAACCCTGCTGGCAGAGATCTACGGACCTGATTATCAGCAGCAGCGTGCTGTTGCAGCCAGGGTGAGCGATGTGTTTGCCGGAACCTACGATGTGACCGATATAGACAACTCGGTTGGTGCGGCCCAGCAGCAGCTGAATATCCATGTGAACAAGGAAAAAGCGGCACGACTGGGTGTGGCGACCGGGCAGGTTGAAGCAGTACTGCGTGATTTTCTTGAGGGTTACAATTTTGGAGCGGTACATATTGCTGAAGAGCGCCATGCGGTACATTTGCATGTGCAGCTTCCAGGAGCATTGCGTGCCCATGCCGAGGACCTGAACCGTATCTATGTAAGCGGAAGTCACGGGCCTGTACCGCTATCGGCGATAGCCAGTATTGAAAAAACAACGGCAGCCAAACCGGTTTTCAGCAAGGACGGTCACCCGGTCGTCTATGTGACAGGTGAGCTGAAGCAGGGCTCGCAGGTGTACTCATTGCTGGATATGGATAGCAGGCTGGATGGCAGCGAAGTTCTTCCCGGAATTACGTTGAAGACGGGAGGCATGCGCTTTACCGACACGGCTCCCGAAGACACCTTTGGTTATCATCTTCTCTGGGATGGTGAGATGCGTCTGACACTGGATGTATTCCGCGACCTGGGAGCCGCGTTTATTGTTGCACTGGTTCTTATTTATCTGTTGATGGTGGCTTATTATGGCCAGTTTATTCTTCCGATGCTGGTGATGGCACCGACAGCACTGACGATGATCGGTATTTTTCCCGGCCATATGCTGACCGGGCAGGCGTTCACTGCCACATCCATGATCGGCATGATCGCTCTGGCTGGTATTGTGGTGCGCAATTCGACACTGCTGATCGACTTTATCCTCGATTATCGCCGAAAGGGTTACGATGTGAAGACAGCCGTACTTGAAGCAGGTGCGGTGCGTGCTCGCCCGATTCTGCTGACTGCTTTGGCCGTGATTGCCGGCACGTCAATCATGATCAGCGACCCTGTGTTTGGCGGGCTGGGTGTCTCCATGGCCTTTGGTACGCTGGCCGCCACCATATTGACTCTGTTTGTAACTCCGTTGATGTATTACCTGTGGCAGCGGAACAAGCCTCTGCAGGGCGATAGCTATGATATGCAGCCGGTGAAGGGTAAATGATGAAAAACACAAAGACACTATGGGTAATTATTTTGGTATTAACAGTTGTCCTGGCTGGCATTGCATTGAAGTTCATTGTGCTTGGCAGCACTTCCCCTGCTAATGACGGTCGCACAGAAGTGCTGCTTGATGCCGGTGAACGGAAGCTGGTATTGGCTGAGATGCGTCAGCTGTTATCCGCAACCCAGCAAATCACAGAAGGTCTGGCGGACAATCATATGAATCAGATTGCAGCGGCGGCCAGCGAGGTCGGTATGCAGGCAACCACCACCATGGATGTGAGGCTGAAGGCCAAATTACCGCTGGCTTTCAAGCAACTTGGCTTTGCGACCCATCAGGCCTTTGATGATATCGCGGCTATTGCCAGCGATGCAAAACAGGTGGCTGCTACCGGCGGGCTTACAGAAGTGAAGACTGATATTCAGAGAAAACTGGCTGAGACCATGAACTTGTGCGTGGCTTGCCACAGCAATTATCAGTTACCCCCGTCAGGAAAATAAAAGGAGATTATTATGACCATTCAACGCGCAATTCGCATTATCGCAGGCAGTTTTATCCTGCTAAGCCTGTATCTGGCATACCGTTATAACGGTATTGTTCTAACAGACCCAACATGGCTGTGGTTCACGGCATTTGTCGGCGCCAACCTGTTACAATCAGGCATCACCAGATGGTGCCTGATGGAAACCATTCTATCGAAGCTGGGCATGAAGCACGGCTGATAGAACCTGATGGCGGGTACGGGTGGCTCTTTCTGCCCCTCCCCATGTGCGGACACCACCCGTACCCGCCTGTTTTTACACGAATGACGACCATAGAGGAAATAACCATTGATGGATGCCATACAGCAAAATATCGGATATGTATTCATGGGCCTGTTTGTGGCCTGGATGCTCTGGCAGCGGATGCTGGCGCCGAAATTATCCGGCGTCAGTTCGATCTCGGCGAGTGAATATATGCGTTTAAGAGATCAGCAGCCTACGCTTGTGGATGTGCGCACGCTGGGCGAATGGACATCCGGGCATGCGCCGGATGCCTTACATATTCCGCTGCATGAGATTGATGCCCGCAAGCATGAGGTGGCCGGGGATAAGCCGGTCGTGGTGGTTTGTGCCTCGGGAAACCGTTCGGCCGTTGCCGCGACAACGTTGGCGCGAGCCGGATTTAAACCGGTCTATAACTTCTCGGGCGGCATGTCTGCATGGCAGGGCTCGGGCCTTCCGGTCAAGGCCGGAGCCTGATATATGAGCCTCTCCCTGTGGCTGGCAGCGCCGTTTATCGGCCTTCTACTGTCTTTGTTTGCAGCGGGTGGCGGCATGGTTGCCGTTCCTCTGCTCAGCTTTGGCGCAGGCATGCCATTGAAGCAGGCAATAGCTACCAGCCTTATCATTGTCGCATCAGTCAGTTTTATTGCACTGCTGCAGAATAAAAGGTGGAAACTCATCGAATGGCGCCTGCATCGCTACTTTGCCATTGGCGGCATGGTTGGCGGTTTTAGCGGCGCACATATTGGCCTTCGCATGGATGATCAGGTGCAGGCAATTATATTTTCGCTGCTGGTGCTGATTGTTGCGTGGTGGATTCATACCGACCGCATGAAGCTGGTCAGCGCACATGCGAAGAAAACACCGTGCAACTGTAGATACTCCCTGCTGGCGGGCATTGCTTCGGGAATGGTGACAGGGCTGTTAGGTGTCGGTGGTGGATTCCTGATTGTACCGCTGTTATTGATGCTCGGCGTGGCCACATACCAGTAGGCTATCGCGCATTCGCTGATTCTTATTATATCCAGCTCACTGGTTGCTGCTGTCAGCTATGGTGAAAGTCTTGATATTGCATGGCCGCAGGTGTGGATCATTGTCGCTTTAGCTGCTGTGGGGTCATGGCTGGGGAGTGTTATTGCAGGGCGATATTCATCGCAGCCTTTGCAAAAGGCATTCAGTCTGATTCTCGGCCTGATGGCTATATGGATCATAGTAAAAGAGTTTGGCCATTTCTGGCATGCATGACTTTGGTGACAAACTCACAGAAGCGCCGGGCCGGCTGGTTAGGGTGCTGTGAAAGGATATTGGTGAGGAGAAAAGGAGAAGGTATGAAAAGAGTGTTATTAAGTGCCATGGGGCTGTTGATGATTCCATTCCTGGCCACGGCCTGTGGCATGGGTGAGCAGAGTTCCGAGGGCTATGAAAATGCGCCGCTTGCACATGCCTATCAGCACTGGCAGCAGGGGGTCGAGTCCTCTATTCCATTTATGTTTCTCGATGTGCGTACTGTTGAAGAGTACAGGCAGGGGCATATCAGGAATGCGAAGCTGATTCCGGTACAGGTGCTGGCCGATCATCTGGCGGAAGTACCGAAAAACAGACAGGTGTATGTCTACTGCCATTCCGGCAAGCGTTCATCGCGTGCGGCACGGTTATTGGCCGAGCACGGCTTTACCAATATTGAAAATGTTGTGGGTGGTATCGAGGCATGGAAGAAAGCCGGCTATCCGGTGGAGAAATAATGTTTGAATCCATTGATGTAAATACACTGTATCCGCGCTGGCTGGTGGCGCAGGAAAAGGGTGAAACCTGCACGATTGTCGATGTGCGTACGCCCGAGGAATACGCCAGGGTGCATGTGCCGCAGGCCAAGCTGATTGCACTGAACACATTGATGGCGCGGGCTGATGAAGTGCCGAAGCAGGGCGAGGTCTATCTGATTTGCCGTTCCGGTGCGCGTTCGGCGCAGGCCGCAGCGTTTCTGGCGCAGCAATTCGGTCATGGTAATTTGATTAATGTTTCCGGCGGCACTATGGCTTGGCGCAATGCCGGCTATCCGGTTGAACAGGGAGGTGAATGATGAACACTGATTATGGTATGCGAAAAGTATTTGAAGGCAGTATTGAGCAGGCTGAAACCGCTATTACGGAAGCTTTAAAAGATGTCAGGTTCGGCATTCTGACGCGTATTGATGTAGCGGAGACTTTGAAAAAGAAAATCGATGTTGACCGGGCGCCATATGTGATTCTCGGTGCCTGTAATCCGGTGCTGGCCAATAAGGCGTTGCAGCTGGAGCCGGAGCTCGGCCTGATGCTGCCATGCAATGTGATTGTTTATGCCGATGAGGCGGGAAAAACCATGGTATCCATCATCGATCCGGCCGCCATGGTTGGGATGATCAACAACCCGGAATTGACCTGCCTAGTCGAAGAAGCGAGGCCCTTGCTGCAAAAGGCGCTGTCGGCCATCGGCAACTAGCACAAGACAGACACCCGGCTGCAACCGGGCGCCTGTCCACAGTTTCCACATCACCAAAAGAATTAAACACCCGGATGGTGGTGCGGATTGGGGGGCGAGGGAAACCTCGCCCAACCCCTGCCTTTTCAAATGACCGAAACGACAGGATACATCAAAAGGGCAAAGCCCCTATGAAGGAGACGAATACTATGGCACATGTAGTAATAATGGGAGCAGGAATCGGGGGCATGCCTGCTGCTTATGAAATGAAAGATGCCCTGAAGAAACTTGGTGGAGAGCACGAGGTGACGGTGGTATCGAATGTGGATTATTTCCACTTTACCCCGTCCAACCCCTGGGTGGCTGTCGGCTGGCGCGACAAGGAACAGATAAGCTTTGAATGCTCCCCCTATCTGAACAAGAAGGGTATCAATTTTCTATCCTGTGGCGTGGATGAGATTCTGGCCGATGAAAACAGGCTGCGGCTGAGCAATGGACAGTATCTGGACTATGATTATCTGATTGTCGCAACCGGACCCCGTCTGGCATTCGAGTTGATTCCCGGTATGGGGCCGGAAGGGCATACCCATTCGATCTGTCATGTGGATCATGCCGTTGAAGCTTATAATGCATTTGAAGAATTCTGCAAAAACCCAGGCCCGATTGTCGTGGGTGCGGTACAGGGCGTATCCTGTTATGGCCCGGCTTATGAGTTCGCATGCATTCTTGATACTGAGCTGCGTCGCCGCAAAATCCGCGACAAGGTGCCGATGACATTTATCACCCCGGAACCATACATCGGCCATCTGGGGCTGGGCGGCGTGGAAGATTCCAAGGGGTTGCTGGAATCGGAATTGCGCAAGCGCGATATCAAGTTCATTACCAACTGCAAAACCGTTGCCGTGCATGAGCATTCGCTGGATTATGAAGAGGTAGACCGCCACGGCGAGGTGATCGCATCCGGCTCACTGGAGCATCAATTTGCCATGCTGATGCCGCCATTCCGCGGCGTTGGCCCGGTGGCCAACTGTGAGGGTCTGGTCAATCCAATGGGCTTTGTAAGCATTAACGAGTTCCAGCAGAATCCGACCTTTAAAAATATCTTTGCTACCGGTGTGATTGTAGCTATTCCTCCGGTTGAGGAAACGCCATTGCCGGTAGGTACGCCGAAAACCGGTTTCATGATTGAAACAATGACCACGGCGATTGTGCACAATATCGTGCATGACCTGAAGGGAGAGGTGCCGGAAAAATCCGGTACATGGGGTGCAATCTGCCTGGCCGACTTTGGCGATGGCGGTGTGGCGCTGGTGGCCTATCCGCAGATTCCGCCGCGTAATATGGTCTGGGCCAAGGGTGGCAGCTGGGTGCATGTGGCCAAGGTTGGATTTGAGAAATATTTCATGCGCAAGATGAAGACCGGTGTATCCGAGCCCTTTATTGAGAAGGCATTTCTCAAGCGGATGGGAATCGAACGCATCAAGTAAGCTAAGTGGCCTGTATTGAAGGCTGCCGCAAGCGGAAGCCTTCATGCCCGGGTCACTGGCACTTAGGAGGAAGGTCATGTCAGATGCATACAAGCAGTTAACCACCGAACTCTCGGCCAGCATCGGAGGAATTCGCAAGGATATACCTGAGGTCATGAAAGGGTTTTCAGCCATGGCTGGAGCCGCGCTCGAGGATGGTGCGCTGTCCAAAAAAACGAAGGAAATGATGGCGCTATCGATTGGCATTGCCACGCACTGCAAAGGCTGTATCGGGTTTCATGTCAAGGCGCTGGTGGGCTTGGGCATGACGCGCGAAGAGCTGGTCGAAGTGCTGGGCATGGCCGTTTATATGGGTGGCGGCCCATCCCTGATGTATGCGGCCGAGGCCATGCAGGCCTTTGAGGAATTCTCGGCAGCATGAAAGCGCTTGCACGTCTGCTGCATTGTCCGCCGATGCCAATGCTGATGATGGCGGCGATGTTGCTGGGGTTTGCGCCCTTCACGCCTGAGCCGCATCTTCTGGAAAAGGGCCGGATGCTGATCCACGGCGAGTTGGTGCGGCCGATGGATATCTTCGATCTGTTCTGGCACAGCTGGCCGCTCGTCTGGGTTGCCTTGCGTCTGGCAACCCCGCAGGCAATGTGCGCTATTCCTGCACATCAGGAAGAGCGGCGTTGATGTTGAGCATCGCGGTTGATATCAGCATGTTCTCACTGATTGCATTCGTTTGCTGGCGTGGTTATCAGAAACGGCAGTTATGGCTTTTTTATGCTGATGCACTGGTTGGGCGCCTGTATCGGGGCAGAAGGGTGATGCGTCAGTTGCTCGGGTTTGCTCCTTTGATTGTGGGCTGGTTGCTGCTTTGCCACGGGTTGAATACCGGAGGCTTGCATGGTCTGGCTGCCGGTGGCGTGTTACTGGCCATGACCCTCGGCCTTTATGCCATGCGTGATCTGGAAGAAAAACAGAAATGGGAGAAAGAAGAATGCGATATATGCGATTGACGGGATTGATCGGCCTGCTGCTGCCGATAGTGGCGTATGCAGATCCTCTGGATCGGGGTGAGGCCTATACTACGCGGCAGAGTCCGCCGAAATGGATGGATGGTGTAGATTTCACCTGGTTGATTGTTGATTATGGCCTGTTTGCGCTGACAGTCGCCCTGCTGGGCTGGGTGCTGATGCGGCGGCCGGCTATATTTGAGAAATTTGAAGCCCTGATCAGCAGCCCGTTTCGACTGATGTTTGCCGGGGCATTACATTTGCCTATTCTAGTACGTGAGCTTGCACAGGGCATCATCGGTCTGAGTATTCTTCTGCTCATTGTTGCATGGGTGTTTCTTTGCCAGTGGCTCAGTCACCACAGTTTTGGAGCCGTATCCATGGCCGGTCTTGCGCTTGAAGCGGTGATTCTGGTTCGCCTGATTCGGGGCGACGAGCGCGCTCAACCCATTTGATGCCTGACGCCAGTGTATCGGAGCGATAAGGTGAGCGAATGAACGAATGGGAACAGCGTTATCAGACGGGTGAGACCGGCTGGGATCGTGGTGGCGCAAGTCCGGCCATGGATTACTGGCTTGAGTACGAGCTGACGACTCCGGCGCGGGTGCTGATTCCGGGCTGTGGACGGGGTCATGAGGTGATCGAACTGGCACGGCGCGGTTTTGATGTGACGGCGGTGGATATCGCACCTTCGGCTACTGCGCATCTGGAACAGCAACTGGCTGGTGCCGATCTGAAGGCCGAGGTGCTCCTCGGTGATCTTTTCGATTACGTTCCAGACGCCCCCTTTGATGCGGTTTATGAGCAGACCTGCCTGTGCGCCATCCAGCAGGATCAGCGGGAGGCCTATGAGGCCAAACTGCATGCTTGGCTGAAACCCGGCGGAAAATTATTGGCATTGTTCATGCAAACAGGTGCTGAAGGCGGCCCGCCGTTTCATTGTGCTATGGCGGATATGCAGCAGCTGTTCTCCGACAGTCGCTGGGCTTGGTCACAGGGCGGGGTGCAGACCGTGCCGCATAGCAATGGCCGTTTCGAGCTGGGTTACATTCTGCTCAGGCAATAGACGCTGGCATTTATAAGCGTTTCCTTGATGGTGTACCGTGGTATCTGGCGCGCCATTACTGGTGGGCTTATCTATGGAAACGAGCTATCTGGTTCTTCGAGCATCAGCCGATCATCAATGCCATTCTGTTCGGCCAGTATGAGAAACTGATGCAGGAAACCCTGGCCCGTTATCGGCCCGGGTCGAGCGAGCGCACGTTACAGTTGACCTGTGTGTACGGTAAACTTACTCCGAGCTTATGTTCCCAGACACCGGATGGCCTGCACATCATGGATGCCTGTATGGTGTAGCTTGAGCTGGCGCAAAGAAAAACCGGCGATTCCCCTGCCCCGCTTTTTGCCGCGCGTATGCATGCCGAATGCCTAGGCTATCGGGCCAATGTCTTCAATCATGTCATTCTGTTCTTTCTGCTGCACGAAATGCCGCCCGAGGCGCGCCAGCGGACACTGGCCGAGATGTTACGCGTCATCCTTCCCGGGGGAAGAATACTGATAACCGAATATGGCCCCCTGCCTGCAAAACACTGGCTATATCGCCTAGCTCCTTTCCGCTGGCTGACTGCCTGGCTGGAGCCGTTTCTGCCCGGCTTTTGGCATGAAGATCTGGATGATAAGCTGCTTGAGGCGGCTTTGAAAAACGGTAAAGGCATCGAACGGGTCAGTGAGGCTTCAATCTTTTATGGTTTTATCGTGTGTTGAATACCGGATCACTGTCCTTTAAGCCCGTCCTGGGCTTATAATATTAGCCCTGTGATTGTTTACCGTTGAGGGAACCACATCGCCGAACGCCTGCATGGCAATCGCTTCCGGATGTGTCCTGTAATGATGCCGTACCACGGCAGCGAGAGCTGCCTTTACCGCTGTATCAACCGGGCATGGTGAACTGTCCGGCAGAGCCTCAATCAGGGATTGCAGCAGCTCATCCTGTGGTTTGGGCATGCGTTCAACCCATGAGCCAAGCAGGGCTTTATCCACATAGGCGGGCAATGAACCCATGATGCCGATATCATTTTGATTGTGCACCAGTAGCCCCGTTGTGGTGCCGCGATCAAGCGTGAGTACCTGAAAGAAATACAGTGTGTGATAGGCAAGCTGGGCCTGTTTCTGCTCATCGGTCGGCTCGGTAATATCGGCCAGGGTATGGCGCAGGATAGCCAGATAGGTGTCGATAGCTGCCTCGCCGACAGCCCGGGCCAGATGTGCATCGGTATTTGCATCGCCTGTGTTGTAATGCTCCAGATAGAAGTGGGCCACGCCGCGGTGGCGATTCAGTGCCGGGATATAGAAATAGCGTTCCCCCTGCGCTTTGGCATCGTCAAATTGATTCGGCGCTGCGGCTTGTAAGGCGGCAAAGAACTGACGCGTTGCCTGCTCATCGGCAATGGCCGGGTTCAGGTCGGCCATCATGCGCCAGTAGCCGGCGCCGTCTTTCATTTCCGTCCAGCTGATATGGATATGGACTGAGGGTGCGAGTGGATGCTGCGGATGAATGATGGCTGAAATGGCCGTGGCTGAGCCGAGCTTCCTGTCCGGGTCATCATCGTAATGCACTTGTGAGACGTTCACGGAACCACGCCCGAACAACGCGCCGGTAGCTGTCTCGAAACGGACGCCGCCGCCGTGCCTGCCTTCATCGCGGAACCATTCAACGGCATCGAAATGCTGTGAGACCTGATGTCCTTCGGCCAATGTCTCCAGTCCGGCGACAAAGCGCTGTTGCAGCGCACTGACCAGTTGCTGTGCCTGTACTGCCTGTTGGGATGCTGCCGGAATTCGTTTCATATGGATGCCTCGCTTTGCAAAGAGTCGCAACTATGCGGAGCAATGCGGACGGGTTCAAGAAGGACAGCTCTGCTAGCCTTTGCCGCTATGCAGGAGAGTAAACAAACACAGGCCGCCATTGGCGTTTGCCTTGGGCCGCGATGCGGAGATTATGGCGGCAGAGCTTTACTGGATGAGCTACGTAGTGCCGGCATTGATCCGGTGGTGCTGGAGTGCCAGAGCCTGTGCAATTTTTCACCGGTGGTGCGTTTGTCGGATCGCTGCCTGCTTCGCGCCACGCTGGAAGATGTGCTGCGGGAAAAGCCTGTATCTTCTTTAAGCTTCGGCTAGTTCCTGCTCAATGAGTTGGCGCAATTTTTCGATGCCCCGGCTATCGAAGCTGGAGGTCGGCAATGGCGCAAGCATGCCGCCCATGGCATCGGTCATCTCCTTCAGGCGTTTGGCGCGTTTGTTGCCGGTGAGCTTGTCGGCCTTGGTCGCAACCGGCTGCCAGCGGATACCTTCGTGATTCAGCCACGAGATGAGTTGCAGGTCGCTGTCCTTCGGTCCGTGCCGGATATCCAGCAACAGCAGCACCAGTTTAAGTTGCCGGGTTTGTTGCAGATAGCTTTCAATCAGTTTGGCCCAGCGATGCTTTTCGGACTTCGGGGCGCGGGCAAATCCATAACCGGGCAAGTCCACAATCAGTAACCGACCCTGCACATCAAACAGGTTCAGCAGGCGCGTGCAACCTGGATTCTTCGAGGTCTTGACCAGCCCCTTACGGGCAAAAAGCGCATTGAGCAACGATGATTTTCCGACATTGGAATGCCCGGCCACGGCAATTTGCGGTAGAGGAATATCGGGAAACTGACGCGCATCGCTGACCGATTGTACAAAACTGGTATCGGGCCAGTGCAGTCTGCCTGCAGGCCGGGATGATGTGCCGGAATTCATATCGGTAAGGCTGACAAGGCCGCCTGTGATGGGCAAGCGTCGACAACGCCGAAGGCACTGAATGCTAGCCAATTTCATCGGTTCAGGTAGGATTGCCCATTTTTTAGGCAGGACTTTAGCAGGAACTCCATGATAACCGAACACACGACTACTCCCTCTTTGCGCATGTCGCAGCCCCTGTTGCCCGGTTTCACGCTGGGCCGGCACCGCATTGCTGTGCCGCTGGTGCTGGCTCCGATGGCGGGTATTACCGATCTGCCGTTCCGGCGCGTGTGCAGGCGTTTCGGTGTGGGGTTGACGGTGACGGAAATGATTGCTTCGCGTGCTGTTGAGCAGGGACGCGAGCGCACCGAACGCATGGCCGAGCTGGATAAGGATGAAAGTCCGGTGGCGATTCAGATTGCCGGAGCAGAACCGAAGTTCGTGATCGAGGCGGCGCGCTGGGCTGAGGCGCATGGTGCGGATTTTGTCGATATCAACATGGGCTGTCCAGTCAAGAAGGTTTGCAAACAGGTGGCCGGTTCCGCCATGTTGCGGGATGAGGCGCTGGTGACGCGGGTGCTGACGGCGGTGGTCGGCGCAGTGGATGTACCGGTGACCCTGAAGATACGCACCGGCTGGGATGATAAGAGCAAGAATGTCGAGCGCATTGCCCGCATCGCCGAGGATTGCGGCATTCAGATGTTGACCGTGCACGGCCGAACCCGGGCACAGATGTTTAACGGCCATGCCAGCTGGGAAGATATCGGACGCGCCAAGGCGGCGGTTTCGATTCCGGTGATTGGTAATGGCGATATTATTGATGGCGCTTCGGCGCGTGAAATGATCCGCGTGTCCGGTTGTGACGGGGTGATGGTCGGGCGTGCGGTGCAGGGCAACCCCTGGGTGCTGGCTGAGGTGCATGCGGCGATCATGAATGAAGCGCAGCCTTCAGCGCCGACGCCAGCCGAGCGCTGGGCTGTGGTGCACGAGCATATGCAGCATCTGCTGGCGCACCACGGCGTACGTACAGCATCGAAGTTGGCCAGAAAGCATATCCCCTGGTACAGCAAAGGGCTGCACGGATCGGCTGAGTTTCGCTCCTCATTTCAGCGCCATGCAGACTGGCGGGAACAGATGCAGGTCGCCGAAGTATATTTCACGGCTCTTGAGCCGGATGCGGAGGCCGATGGCCCGGCCGGGGCGGATATGATTCGTGCTGCTTGAACAGATTCCTATCTCGACCGTGCCGCTGCCGCTGATGTTGCTCGATCATGAGGCCAGGGTGACTGGCTGCAATGTGCAGGCTCAGGAAGTGATCGGCCAGTCCAGCCGGCGACTGATCGGCCAGCATGTGTCGGAAATTTTTTCGCCGCAGTCCGAGATGGAGCGCCTGTTTGCCAATCTTGATGCCGAAGGTGCATCAAGCCATGGCATGCGCTTAAATGAAAGCGCGATGCCGGTGTCGTTTCATTTGGGGCTGCATCAGGATGGTATGACAGCGGTATTTGTGCCCGAAGCCTACCGCATCGAGGTGGAGCAGCAGAGCCGCCGCCATGAGATGGCGGAAGCGGTTGCCCGCATTGCTCTGGAAATGGCGCATGAGGTTAAAAATCCACTGGCCGCCCTGCGCGGTGCGGCGCAATGGCTGTCCGAACAGGATATTTCAGTTCCGGCCAGGGAAGCCGTTGACCAGATGTTGCACGGCGTTGACCGCATCCGTGACCGTATTGACGCATTCCTGCAGGTTGGTCCGCGTGCGGCTTCGCAAATGGAAATGACCAATATTCATGCCCTGATTCAGGATGTGATCCAGTACCGTGAAGGTGTTCATGTTGAGCGGGTGTTCGACCCGAGCCTGCCGGAAACACTGGTGTACCCTCCGCGCTTTCGACAGGCACTGGAGAATGTCTGGCAGAATGCACTGGATGCGGCTGATAAGCATATTGAGTGGCAGACGCGTATGGCACCGCTGGTACACCTGCCGCAACATCAGGGTCAGGTGATTGAAATCCGTATTACCAACGATGGACAGACGGTTCCCGAGCATATGCGAGAACATCTTTTTGAGCCGTATATTACCGGCAAGGAGCGCGGCAGCGGCCTTGGTCTGGCTCTGGTCGAGCGCGTGATGATTGAGCATGGCGGCCGGGTGAGCGCCCGTTTTGAGCATGGGCGGACCAGCATGATTCTGCATCTGCCGTTGTTGACGGAGGAGGCCTGATGCACGCACTGGTGATTGATGATGATGAAGGCATCCGCTGGGTACTGGATAAGGTACTGCGGGAAGAGGGCCTGGAGGTCACACAGGCCGGCACCTTAACCGAGGCCAGAAAGCTGCTGGCAGATGACAATGATTTCAGCATTGTTTTTCTGGATGTGTACTTGCCCGATGGCAATGGCATGCAGATGCTGGAGGCTGGTGAATTGACTGTACCGGTTGTGATGCTGACGGCCGAAACGACTTTCGGACATGCGGCTCAGGCTTATCGAAGCGGGGCGATGGAATATCTGCCCAAGCCGTTTGATCTGGATGAGGTGCGGCAACTGGTGCAGCGGACTCACCCATCCGGCAAGCCGGAGTCTCCGCCTGAGCTGGATGTCGGCGATAGCCAGATCATCGGGCGCAGTGCAGCCATGCAGATGCTTTTCCGCACCCTTGGCCGGGTGGCTGCTTCGGATTTAACCGTGCTGATTACCGGAGAATCCGGAACCGGAAAAGAACTTGTGGCACGCGCCCTGCATGATCGCAGCCAGCGGGCTGAGCGCGCTTTTGTGGCCATCAATACAGCGGCCATTCCAGCCGAACTGCTTGAGTCCGAATTATTTGGACATGAGAAAGGCGCATTTACCGGGGCGGATAAGAGCCGGGCCGGACGTTTCGAGCAGGCTGATGGAGGCACGCTGTTTCTTGATGAAATCGGTGATATGCCGCTTTCGCTGCAAGCCAAAATGCTGCGCGTCCTTGAGGAAGGGCGGGTGCAGCGCGTGGGTTCCAGTGAATCGCATGCGGTGAATGTGCGCCTTCTGGCAGCAACCCACCAGAATTTACCCAGCAAGATTGCCAAGGGTGAGTTCCGCGAAGACCTGTTTTATCGACTGAATGTGATTCCGGTGCATATCCCCCCCTTGCGTGAGCGGCGCGATGATATCCGGGAGCTTGCCAATCATCTTCTGGATCAGGCTGCGGAAGAGCTGGGCATGAAGGTTCCGATTCTGCTTGATGATGCCACAGGCCTGCTAAGTCGGCATGACTGGCCAGGCAATGTGCGCGAATTGAAAAATGTCATGCGCCGCCTGGCCGTATTGACACCGGGTGCCAGCATTACACTGTCGGATGTGGCGCTGGCACTGGGCAATCCGGAAAATACCGTTCATGAAGAAGAAACGCTGTCGCAGGCTGTAACCCGCTGTACCCGTCAGTATCTGCATCAGCTCGGTTATGCCGAGGCGCGTGATTTACATCGGCATATGCTGGAACAGGCGGAGCCGCCGTTGCTGATGCTGGCCATGGAGCGTTGTCAGGGGAATCAGCTGAAGGTGGCGGAGATGCTTGGCCTGAACCGCAATACGGTGCGTAAACTGCTGCGCAAGTACAATATCGACCCGCTGTATTTTAAGGGCTGATTCAGTCCTGCTCTGAGGTGTTTGCTTCCAGAAAGTCGAGCAGCAGCCCGGCATTATCCACCAGCATGGCATAGGCATGCTCAAAGCCATCCGGGCCGCCGTAGTAGGGATCCGGCACATCCGCTGTCTGCTTGTCATCTGTGGCTTCAAACTGACGCATCAGAAGCACGCGCGATGCGGGGGCCCCCATATTCAACAGATCGCGACGGTTCGCGTGATCCATGGCGACAAACCAGTGCCAGTCTTCAATGCCATGTGCTGTAATTTGATGTGCGCGGTGGGAGCTCATATCAAGGCCATGCTGGCTTGCCGTCGCTGCAGAACGAGGGTCGGCCGGGCCGCCGACATGCCAGTTTCCGGTGCCGGCCGAGGCGAAATAATAGCGCTCATGCAGATTTCTTTTCTTTGATACATCACGAACCACAGCTTCCGCCAGAGGCGAGCGGCAGATATTGCCAAGGCAGACAAACAGCACGCGAATCGGATCAGACATGAGCATTCCTTTCAGCCTGGGATGGTTGCAGGTAGGCCGGCTGCGGATAGCGCGGCAAGGCCTGCCAGTCGGTGATTTGTCCGGCGGCATGTCCGACTGTCCTTGCCAGAGCCTGGTCTCGGGACAGCTGCAGTGGCAGACGTTGCCACGCCGGTAAATCAATCGCGGGCTCGGTATGACTGGCATAGGCCGCCGATGGCATGGCGGCGACTTCCTGCCACGGCAGGCAGCGGTCGGGTCGCAGCGCCTTGCCAGCTTGATGACAGGCGATGAACGCTTCTCCGGCCCGGGCATCTTCGATCACCGTGATTGCATCACTGGTATCCGCCTGAGCTGCTGTGATGGCCAGCGATGAGATGTGCAGCATCGGGCGGTTCAGGCCGCTGTTCAGGCCGGCCAGTGTAGCTGCGCCGATGCGCAGGCCGGTAAAGGACCCCGGACCACAGCCGAAAGCAAAGGCATCCAGATCGTGCCATTGTAACCCGGCCTTCTCGAGCAGGCTGGTCAGGGTTGATGCCAGGCTGATGGAGCGCGGCTTCTCGGCACCTGCACCGGCGTGGTATACATCGCTGCCAGTCAGCAGGCAGGCGGCTACCAGGCTGTGGGCTGTATCAAGTGCCAGAATATTGCGCGGCGGTGGTTGTTGAGAGGAAGTCAAAGGTAGGGTTTGAGTGCCTTGCGCAGTGTATCACCATACTGCGGGTGCTGCAGGCCAAGCACAGCATTGGCGAGCAGGAATCCACCGGGGTTGCCGGCATCAAAACGCTGCCCATGGACAGGTACGCCATATACCGGTTCCTCCCTGGCGAGTTCTGCAATGGCATCGGTCAACTGGATTTCATTACCTTTGCCGGGCGTCACCAGTTTCAGCAGTTGCATTAATCTGGGTGTGAAAATATAGCGTCCGATGATGGCCATGTCGGATGGAGCATCATCAACTGCAGGTTTCTCCACCATACCTGACAGTCGCAGCAATCCATCCGTTTCACCCTGAATACTGACAATGCCGTATTTATATACCTCACCGCGCGGTACCTGCATCAGACCAATCACCGAGCAACGGGTCTGATCGTAGACCTCTTTCAACTGTTGCATGGCCGGTGTTTCACCCACAATCAGCTCATCGGCCAGCGATACGCCGAACGGTTCATCATTGATCCAGTGGGCGGCGCAGCGAACGGCATGCCCCAGCCCGAGGGCCTGCTTCTGACGCACATAAATGACCTCGGCCATGCGGGCAACGCGTGAGACCTCTTTGTAAAGCTCTTCTTTTCCGGCATTCCGAAGATTTGATTCAAGTTCCGCCGAGATATCGAAATGATCTTCAATAGAGCGTTTGCCGCGACCGGTGACCATGATGATCTGATCCATGCCGGCGGCCAGTGCCTCCTCGACGCCATACTGGATCAATGGCTTGTCGACGACGGTCAGCATCTCCTTGGGGCTGGCCTTGGTGGCGGGCAGAAAACGTGTGCCCATGCCGGCTGTGGGGAAGATGATTTTTCTGAGCTTTCTCATGCGGACCAGCCTAGTGGAAAGATTGAATGGCGCAAAGAAAAGGCGGACTCTTTGCAGAGCCCGCCTTGTTGTTCAGCAATATGTCGGAGTGAATGATCAGCTTAGCTTGCCGTAAGAATGCAGGCCGGCAAGGTACATGTTTACGCCGAGAAAGCAGAATACGGTGACCAGGAAGCCTGCGACGGCCCACCATGCCAGCGCCTTGCCATGCCAGCCATGTGATACGCGTGCATGCAGATAAGCGCCGTAAATCAGCCAGACAATCAGGGCCCAGGTTTCTTTCGGATCCCATGACCAGTAACCGCCCCATGCTTCGGCCGCCCAGGCTGCACCGAGAATGGTGGCCAGCGTAAAGGCCGGGAATCCGATGGCAACAGCTTTATAGGCCAGTTGATCGAGTTGCTCCAGAGTCGGGAAAATGGCCAGCATCTTTGAGCCGCTGTTTTTTGCTTCCAGCCAGTGACGGGTCAGGTAAGCCATGCCGGCGCCACAGGCCACGGCAAATGCGCCGTAACCGACAAAGTTCATCGGCACATGAATCTTCATCCAGTACGACTGCAGTGCCGGAACCAGCGGTTTGATTTCCGCCTGGCCGACCGAATCCAGCCAGATGCCGAAGAACACGCCGGCAGAGACCAGTGTCATCACAAAAGCGCCCATGGCCTTGGCCTGATAGCGCTTCTCGAGCGTCAGATAGACTGCGCCGGTGATGCAGAACAGCAGGATGAATACTTCATACAGATTGGATACCGGTGCATGGCCGATATCCATGTCGAACAGGTAGGACTCATGCCAGCGCAGCAGCAGGGCCGAGCCGCCGGCATAGATGCCTGCGAAGGCAGACCAGGTGGCCAGACGGCCGATGAAGGACTCCGGTGCAAACAGATAAGCGATATAGGAAACAGCTGAGAAGAGGAACAGTACATTCATTGCCATCACGACATGGCCGGCAAACAGATTGGACTGGTCTTCGTAGGTGATGAGACTCTGGGCCGGTTCAAAGAAGGTCCATACCCAGGCCAGAATGACCATCAGCACGGCGCCATCCAGCCATGGCGTGAAATTGCGCGCCATCTTTGCTTCGGTCATTTTCGGTTTCATGGCACTTCCAATCGCTGCCAGTGCACAGCCAAGCAGCATGCCGGTACCGCCCCAGATGATGCCTTTCATGCTTAGTATCTGATACAGAAATGCATTCTCATCATATCCACCCTGACCGAACATGGCCATGGCCGCGATGCCGGCCATCAGGCCGAGGTAGGCGGCAAAGCGCATATACACCCAGCGGCCCTGATTCAGGCTTTCCCAGATGGTTGATTCAGCAGAAATTGCAGTCATGCGGTGCTCCCTTTTGTTTCCTTGAGATGGGAAAAATCCTGTCCCAGTTCCGTGAATAGAAGATTAAATGTCTGTTCAAAGCTAAGCTGGTTGCGATTGGCCATGCCGGCAAGGCTGACATGCATCTTTTTCCCGCTCCCTTCATGCCGGATAATCAACCAGAGCTTGCGATGCGGCATATACAGCATGATGCACAGGCCGATGACCAGTAACGCACTGCCGATCCATACGACATTCATGCCGGGGTCCTGAGCCAGTTGCAGGCCGGTGTAATAGTGCTGGTCGAAATCATCCAGTATGGGTAACAATGGCCAAGGCAGTTGCGGCAGCATGCTGACCGCCTGCAGGGTGCGCATCGCCATTTCCTGGAAGTTTTCAGGGCGGTTGTCACCAAACACATCGTTCATGGCCTGTTTGAAGGCCTTCAGATTCGCCTGCTGGGGTTTGCTGCCATTGCTCTTTTCGCTGAGGCGCTGCATAAAGGCATGGAACAGTTGCCATTCGGTGGGGTTGCTGAAATCCAGCCCCAGCGCGACCGGTTTGTAGTCGGCGGCGTTGCCGCTCAGCGAAATCGACATGAACGAGCCCTGGTTGACGCCATCGGCATCAATGAACGGGTTCTGGTACAGCTTGATTTTCACAGGCTTAAGGCCGGGGCCGCGCATCTCGAATTCCACAGCCGGGCCAAGATCCTGCCATTTATTCGGCTCGCCGGGATTGGCCATATTTTCGACATTGTACGGCTTGAAGTCGGTGACCTTGATGGACACCCCGGTTGCCTCATCCGTCCAGCTTTCGTACACATGGGTTTTGGCGATATCAATCTTCTTCGAGCCATCCATGTGAAACAGCTTGAAGGTGATTGCCGAACCGCTATCGCCGAAGCTGGCCTGATAGATGCGCACGCCTTTATAATACAGTGGTTCGTTGACAATGATATCCGAGGTCAGCACTTCCTTGCCGCCATCGATAATGGTCAGATTGCTGCGGAACTCTTTGGGTGCGCCGGTCGGGTAGAAGTCGATGAAGAAGCTGTTGCAGCGCACCTCAAACGGCATGGTCAGATGGTCGACCGAGGTGCCTTTAAGAAAGGAGATTTCGCTTTCCTTGCCGCCTTCGGGTACGGCCATATTGCCGCGGAAACCATAATGCACGCTCATCCAGCCACCGATCAGAACAATCAGGATGGCGGAATGGACAAGGATATATCCCCATTTGTTCCAGCGGCCTTTATCCGCCCGGATAATGGTGCGTCCGCCTTCTTCGCTGTGTTTGAATTCCCAGCCCTGCAGTCGCTGTTGAAAAGCCGTGCCAAGGCTGTCGGCGGAGAGCTGCCTGTCCAGCTGCCAGTCATGGAGAAACCTGAATCGTTTAAGCGCTTTCTCAGGAACCGCCACCCTGCGCGTGCGCATTTCCTTGAGCATAAGCGGCACATTGCGCCACAGACAGGCGGTCAGGGAAACCATCAGGAAACCGAGAATGGTTAAAAACCACCATGTATGATACATATCGAACAGGCCCAAGGAGCGGAAAACCCAGTACCACAATGGCCCGAACTGCTGCAGATAATCGGCCTGCTCCTGATTCTGCAGCAGTACCGTGCCGATCACCGAGGCGATGGCCAGCACAACCAGCAGGATAATGGCCAGGGACATTGAACCCAGACGGGTCCAGATTGATTTGAGAAGGTCAGTCATAGATTGCATGCGCGGCATGTTAGCCATTCAGACACGACGCGTCATTGCCGAATACTGGTGCAATCATTGCGCCATATACGCATCATGACTGAGGCCTTTCCGCAGCCTGGCGGTGCGGTTATGCGCCCCTGCATATGGCGGTGATGGCGCATCTGATGTGCAAGCCCTGGGAGGGCGGTTGATTCGCCTTTGCGGTTCAGGCTGCTGGAAAGCAGTAAACCGCCGCAGGCCCCGGCCAGTCGCCGTACTGCCGCACTGGCATCGACGCGCACCGCCAGTTCGCTTTTCCGATAGCAGTCTGATGGCAGGCCGGGTCTGGCGGGAAAAACAAGCGTGATGTTTCCCGGCCATGATGTCTTTGCTGTTTTGCGCAGCGTCGGACTGACAAAGCGGGCCAGAGCCAGTGCTGTGCGCGTGGAATCCGCGAGTAAAAGGAAAGGGCCCAGTCGCTGTTTAAAGCGTTGCAGGGACGCGATTGAAGCTGTGGCCAGGGGGGCGGCGGCAACGCCCGGCAGCGTGCCTGTCTGGTGGGCAATCAGTTTACCCCGCAGCAAAAGCCTTGCTGCCCTGAGGGAGCGGAGTTTTTCGCGGATTTGTGAGTCCCCGGCCTTCAGAAAGATTAGTCCTCAGCGAGGATGGACTCGGCCTGAGCCTCGCGGTCGGCCTTCAGCTTGCGCGTCAGCTCTTCATCGTTCTGGGCCAGCAACTGAATGGCCAGAAGACCGGCATTTTTGGCCGCGTTGATGCCGACCGTGGCGACAGGCAGGCCCGGCGGCATCATGACAGTGGAATGCAATGCATCTTCACCATTGAGCGGCCCTGCTGCAATCGGTACGCCGATCACCGGTTTGACGGTTTTCGAACAGACGACACCGGCCAGATGCGCGGCCATACCGGCGGCGCAGATGAATACCTGGCAGCCTTCGTCCTCGGCATCCTTGACCGACTGCATGGTGGCTTCCGGCGTGCGATGAGCTGAACGGATCAGGGTACGGAACGGCACGCCGAATTCCTTCAGGATGTCTTCGGTTTTCTGCATCACCGGCAGATCGGATTTACTGCCCATCAGTATCAATACCTTGATTGCATCCATATCAGTTCTCCTCTCCGGCATCTTCCCGAACAATGGCTCGGTAACCAATGTCGCGGCGATAAAATCCACCCGGCCAGTGCAGATGTTTCAGCGCACCGTACACTGCCTTTTGCGCTTCGGAAACGTTATTGCCCAGTGCTGTCACCCCCAGAACACGTCCGCCGCTATTGACAATGACACCGTCTTTCTCGGCAGTGCCGGCATGAAAAACATACGCACCGGCCGCTTCCATGGCATCGAGCCCGCCGATGGTTTGGCCCTTTTCGAAACTACCGGGATAGCCGTCGGATGCAACCACAACGCACAGCGCTTTGCGCTCGTCCCAGTCGAGGTTGATGCCCTGCAGACGTTTTTCGGCTGCTGCCAGAAGCACCTCGCCCAGGTCCGATTTTAACCGGCTCATCAGCGGCTGGCATTCCGGATCACCGAAGCGGACGTTGAATTCCAGTGTTTTCGGGCCGGCATCGGTTAACATGATGCCGGCATACAATGTGCCGATGAATTCGATGCCACGCATCGCAAGCGCTGCAATCGTCGGGCGGGCAATGGTTTCGAGCACCTCATCGGCAACTTCGGGGGTGACGCATGGGGCCGGTGAATAGGCTCCCATGCCGCCCGTGTTCGGGCCTTTATCGCCATCAAGCAGCGCCTTGTGATCCTGTGAGGACGCCAGCGGCAGGATGGTGTCGCCGGAAACAAGGAACAGGCAGGAAGCCTCTTCGCCGAGCAGATATTCTTCAATGACGACCTGCGAGCCGGCTTCGCCGAAGCTGTTGCCGGAAAGCATGTCGCGTGCCGCATGCACGGCTTCCTCGACATCCTGTGCAACAATCACGCCCTTGCCGGCTGCCAGCCCCGAGGCCTTGACCACAATCGGGGCGCCCCAGGCGCGGATCAATGCTTCAGCTGCATCCGGGTCGGTATGGGTTTCGAATCTGGCGGTTGGCACGCCGGCCTCTGCCATCAGCGCCTTGCAAAAGGATTTGCTGCCTTCAAGTTCTGCGGCTGCCTGATCCGGGCCATAAACAGCAAAGCCTTCGGCGCGCAGTTTGTCGCCCAGCCCCAGCACCAGCGGTACTTCCGGGCCGACGACTACGAGGCCGGGCTGTTCAGCCCGGGCCAGTTCAATCAGTGCATCGATATCCTCCGCTCCGACAGGCACACAGCGGGCATCCCGCGCAATACCGGGGTTGCCCGGCGCACAGATGACTTCGGAAACGGAATCCGAGTGTTTCAGCTTCCAGCACAATGCATGTTCGCGGCCACCGCCGCCGACTACCAATACCTTCATCGTTTTACCTCACCTGATCTGAAAGCCGCGCAGCCTAGCAGGCCTGAACGGGATTGTGATACCCCATGCGTGCATATGGGCATTAGGGCCTGTTCACATAAATTCTGGCCGTAGCAAAAATGGCATTTCCCACAGGGCAGCACCCCAAATGGGGTCATTCAGCGTTGCTCGTCGTTTATTTGGATTCACCAAACCACACTCCTCGCGCCTTGACTGGCCTCATTTGGGACAGCAGTGCTTCGATCAGAATTTATGTGAACAGGCCCTAGTCTGCTGCGATAGTTTTCTGAGTGTCCTGTTGCTTTTCAGCCAGCATATCACTGGCGATCGTGATGCTGTCAGCTATGGATCGCTTCATATGGATATTTTTATCACTCAAGACCTCAGCCCGTTTGAGTTTGAGTCTGACCTCGGCTGCCATACCGCAGAAAACAAGCCCAACCCCTTTGGCCTCCAGGTTATTGATGATTGATTGCATGGCCACCATGGCTGTCATGTCGATAATCGGCACGTCACTCATGTCGATAATCACCACCTTGATTTCCTTGCGAATGTTTAAAAGTGTTTTCAGCGCATTCTGTGCTGCCCCGAAAAACATCGGACCGTTGATATCGTAGACCATGATTTCATCGGGGACTTCGATACCCTCAAGCCTCGAGGCCGGGTTAATGAGTTTGACACCAGTCAACTCGGTCATGCGTTTGATAAACAGGAATCCGGCCAGTGCCATGCCTGCGGCAACGGCAACCTCCATGTCGATGAGCACGGTCAGTGAAAAGCAGGTGAGCAGTACCAGGATATCATGGCGTGGCGCAACCTTGAGCATATGAATAAAATGCTTGGCTTCGCTCATGTTCCAGGCCACAACCATCAGCAGTGCCGCCATTGAAGCCATCGGAATCAGGCCGAGCAGGGGTGTCAGGGCGAGAATTGCCAGCAGAATGAATAGCGCATGTATGACAGAAGCAAGTGGCGTGGTGGCACCGCTGCGAACATTGGTGGCTGTGCGGGCGATAGCTGCCGTGGCCGGGATGCCGCCGAAAAACGGCACGACAAGATTGCCGATACCCTGGCCTATCAGTTCGCGATTCGGGTCGGTACGCGTACCGGCCATGCTGTCCGATACCACGGCGCAGAGCAGTGATTCAATGGCGCCGAGCAGGGCAATGGCGACAGCTGCACCGAATAGCGTGGACAGTAGATGCAGTGAAAGTCCGATGGGATTGCCTTGTGCATCAGGCTGTTCCCATGGCCAGAGGAATTGCGGTGCCAGCGGCGGGATACCATTGCCATTTTGTGCGACGCCTGCCGAATCGAGAAAGCTGTAATGAAATTCCGAGGCGATGGTGCTGACCGAGAAGCCATTGACAAAATATCCGCCCAGCCATGCCAGCAGCGTGCCGGCAATCAGTGCGGCCAGATGTGAAGGGATGCGTGTGCCCAGTCGCTGCCAGCTGAGCAGGATGCCAAGCGTGACCAGTGCAATACTAAGCTCCTGCCACTGGAAGCCTGGCATTGCCTGCGCGATGGCCTGTAATTTGTCGATATAGCTATGTCCGGAATGTGTCACATCGAGGCCGAGAAAATCGCTAATCTGTGTCGTGGCGATGACTACAGCGATGCCGGAGGTGAAGCCTACCGTGACCGGATATGGGACCAGCTCAATCAGGGTGCCAAGCCGGAACAGTCCCATGGCAATCAGGATGAAGCCGGCCATCAGGCCGCTGATGAGCAGACCTCCGAGTCCGAATTGCTGCACAATGGGCAGCAGGATGACGACAAAGGCTGCGGTTGGTCCTGAGATGTTGACCCGGCTGCTGCCCGACAGTGCAACCACGATGCCGGCGATGATTGCTGTATAAAGGCCGTGCTGTGGCGGCACACCGCTGGCAATCGCCAGCGCCATGGATAAAGGAAGTGCAACAATGCCGACAGTGAGCCCGGCAAGCAGATTCGGCCTGATGTTTTGTACAGCCAAGCCTTGCTTCATGATGTGCTCACCGCTGCGTCACGGTGATTACAGGATGTGTGGAGTATGCGCCGTTCAATGCTTGAAATGGCGGATGCCGGTGAAAATCATGGCGATATCCTTCTCATCGGCTGCGGCGATGACTTCCTCGTCGCGAATCGAACCTCCCGGTTGAATCACGGCTGTTGCTCCGGCATCGGCCAGCGCATCGACACCATCGCGGAACGGGAAGAAGGCGTCGGAAGCGACCGCCGAACCCTTGATGGCATCGCCGCCGTGATGGGCGGCAATACGGGTGGAATTAACGCGGTTCATCTGCCCGGCACCGATGCCCAATGTGACGCTGTTTTTGGCAAACACAATGGCATTGGATTTCACATGCTTGGCAACCGTCCAGGCAAACAGCATATCGTTCCATTCGGCCTCAGTCGGTGCGCGTTTCGTCACTACCTTGCAGGCATCGCGATCCAGAATGTGCGCATCGCGCTCCTGCACCAGCAGGCCGCCGTTAACGCGTTTGAATTCCAGTCCGCCGCTGACCGCATCGGCCGACTGGGCAAGCATCAGGCGCAGATTCTTTCTTGCCGCAAGAACGGTACGAGCGCCACCCGAGTACCCCGGCGCAATGACGACCTCCATAAAGGTTTCGGCAATCAGTCTGGCAGTTGCTTCGCTTAGTTCGCGATTGAATGCGGCAATGCCACCGAAAGCGGATACGGAATCCGCGGCGCGGGCACGTTCGTAAACTTCGGCCTGATCCGAACCTGCCGCTACACCACACGGGTTGGCATGTTTAACAATCACCACGGCCTGTTCGGTAAAATCGCGAACCAGTGCAAAGGCCGCATCGGCATCGGCGATATTGTTGTAGGAAATCGCCTTGCCCTGCGTGACGTGGCAATCGGCCAGCGATAGCCCTTCATCCTCGGGATCGGCATAAAATGCACCAGCCTGATGCGGATTCTCGCCATAGCGCAGTTCGTCGGCTGTTTTGATGAACTGGCGGGTGAATATGTCCGGAAACTGGCGCTTGGAGCCATCGGCATTCAGCGCCGAGAAATGGTTGGCGATGGCGCCGTCGTAGGCGGCTGTGTGAGCGTAGGCCTTGATGGCCAGCGCCCGGCGTTTGCTTTCATCCAGTGCATCGTCGGCATCAGCGGACAGCACCATATTGTAATCGGAGGGATCAACGATGATGGTGACAAAACGATGGTTTTTGGCTGCAGCGCGCACCATGCACGGGCCGCCAATATCAATGTTTTCGATGGCATCCTCGATGCTGCAGCCTTCCCTGGCGACAGCTTCACGGAAAGGATAGAGGTTGACGCAAACGAGATCGATCTGTTCGATGCCATGCTCCTGCATGGATGCCAGGTCGCCTTCATTGTCGCGGCGGGCAAGGATGCCGCCGTGCACTTTCGGGTTCAGGGTTTTGACGCGCCCGTCCATCATTTCCGGAAAACCGGTATAATCGGCCACGTCGCGCACCGGAATGCCGGCATCGCGCAATAACCGGGCCGTGCCTCCGGTAGACAGGATATCCACGCCGCGCTCGCTCAGGGTTCGGGCAAATTCCTCAATGCCGGTTTTATCCGAGACACTGATTAATGCGCGTTTAATACTCGACATGTAAAGCTCCGTAGCTTGCAAAGATGAAAGGGATGCGCAGGCTACGCAGCCTGCAGCCTGCTCACAAGGCGCAGATGCACCCCTCCCGGAACACCGTCCCGGGGATGCCATACAACAACATGATGCAGGAGAGGCCATGCGTTACAGATTTCTTGTTCTGATATTCGTTAGTCTGGGTCTTGCCGCGCCTGTCACGGCGGCGGAAGTCAAGCAGAAACAATTCAGCAACGGTATCAAACTTATTGTGCAGGAGGACCATGCAGCCCCGGTGGCCATGGTGCAGGTGTGGCTGAAGGTTGGCGGGCGTGATGAACTGCCGGGCAAAACCGGGCTGGCGCATGTGTTTGAGCATATGATGTTCAAGGGTTCTAAAAAACTGGCCGCCGGCGAATACTCGAATCGAATCGCGGCCATGGGCGGCAATGATAATGCCTTCACCAGTCACGATTACACGGCCTATTTCGAGACAGTTCCGTCAGCCCGCGTGGATGAAGTGCTGAGTATGGAGGCGGAACGATTCGGCCATCTGGCGCTGAAGGATGAGGATTTTCAGAAAGAAATCCGGGTGATCATGGAAGAGCGACGCATGCGCACCGATGACAACCCCAACAGTCGCATGTTTGAAGAATTGTCGGCTGCTGCCCTGCGCCTGCATCCATACCGTAACCCGGTGATAGGCTGGATGCAGGATCTTGAGAAACTGACCATTCATGATGTGCGGGCTTTTTACAAAACGCATTATGTGCCGGCCAATGCCACGGTGGTGGTGGTCGGTGATGTTGATTTTAAGCATGTACAGAAGGTCGTGGCTCATACCTTTGGCAAGTTGAAGAAGCGGAAGGTTGAGCCGCGCTTTAACCCGGTCGAGCCCGAACCACTGGGGGCCAAACGGGTCACGGTTGAGTTGACGGCCCGGTTGCCCATGCTGGCCGTGACCATCCCCGTGCCGGTCTGGCATCCGGGCGACAATGACCGTGAAGCAGCATCCCTTGCCGTGGCTACTCATATTCTGGCCGGAGGGCGCTCTGCGATACTGAATCGAAGCATTGTGGATGAACAGCGCAAGGCGTTTTCCGTATCAGCGGGATACGACCCGTTCAGTATGGGGCTCGATCTGTGGTTTGCCTATGGCATGCTGGGCCCGAAGCAGCAAGCCGATGTCTTTGAACAGGCGCTGTGGAAGTCCATCCGCAAGCTTGAAAAAGATGGCCCGAGCAAGGCCATACTGGCTGCAGCCAAGCGGAATATGATTGCCGATCAGGTGTTTGCACAGGACTCCCTGTATTTGCGGGCCAAACAGATTGGTTCGATGGAAACCGTCGGCATCGGCGCTGATCAGATGGAGGTCTGGCTGACGGCCATTCGCGGGGTTTCCGCTGCCGACGTGCAGCAGGTACTTAAGCGCTGGATCAGGCCTGAACGATCAACCACCGGTCTGCTTAAACCCAAAAATGATTCGGGAGGGGCATGATGAAACGGGTCTGGATGAAAGGTGTTTTTGTCGTATGCGGGCTGCTGGCCTGGGGGAATATCGCTCAGGCCACGGCTTCCATTGAGGAAGCACGCCTGGAAAACGGACTGCGGGTGCTGTTGATGGAAGCGCATGATGTGCCGATGGTGGTGATGCGCCTGACCCTGCCAGCCGGCAGCCGCTTTGACCCTGAACGGAAGGGTGGCAGTGCCTCGTTGCTGGCGGGCATGCTTTCCGATCATACGGCAAAGCATGATTACCGGGCATGGGCTGATATGCTTGATGCCGAGGCCATCCGGCTGGGCGCCGGTGCTGATCGCGAGAGTCTGAATCTTAGCCTGACCGTATTGAAAGAGGCGATGGATACCGGCGTTGCCGCATTTGCCGAGGCGGCCCTGCAGCCGGGCTGGAGTAAAAAACGCTTCGAGATCATGCGTAGTGACAGCATATCCGCAGAAAAGAAATCACTTGAGCAGCCCGGTACCCAGGCAGCCATGCTGGCGGCCTCTCTGCTTTTTTCCGGCCATCCTTACGGGCACAGAACGGGTGGCGATGTGGAAAGTCTGTCACGTATTCGCCTGCAGGACCTGAAGAATCTGTATCATAATCAGTTCAGGCCTGAGGGCTCGATTCTGGCCGTTAGCGGTGATGTGACGATGCAGGAGCTGCTGACTGTCCTGAAGCCGGCCTTTGGCAACTGGAAGGGCAGCCCGAAGCTCGCACTGAAGGATATCAATATGCCTGCGGTTGTTGCCGGACGCTCGCTGCACAAGGACATGCCGACACGACAGGCGCTGGTGCAGTTGCTGCGCCTTGGTCCGGCCCGGCATGATGATGACTTTTTTGCAGCTATGCTGATGAATCATATCCTGGGCGGAGGCGGTTTTTCCTCACGCCTGATGACCGAGGTGCGCGAGAAACGCGGCCTAGTCTACGGCGTATATTCATATTTTGTACCGTTGACGGTACCGGGGCCATTCGCCATTACGCTGCAGACGCGCGCCGACCAGGCCGATCATGCAACCGAGGTGGTGCGCGATGTTCTCAGGGATATGGTATCCAGCGGTATTTCGGCCAGGGAGCTTGATGCTGCCAAGGCCAATCTCAGCGGCAGCTTTGCACATCGCATGGATTCCAATGCTAAACGCGTTGGCTTGATGTCGATGGTTGGTTTTTATGGTCTGCCACTCGATTATCTGCAAACATGGCCGGAGAAGATTCAGGCTGCCAGCCTTGCCGATGTGCAGCGGCAGGTTCAGGCTTACCTGAATCCGGAGCAGTGGAATCAAATTCGCATCGGCCCGGCCAAAACGCAGTGATAGCATGAGGGATCAGATATGAGGAAAACCGTTCTCGTTGTTGAAGACTCGGATTCAAGCCGGGATATTACCTGCCATTTTTTGCAGCAGGGCGGTTTTCGTGTGCTGGAAGCCAATGACGGGGAAAGTACACTGGCCCTGCTCAAGAAGCGCCATGTCGATCTGATTCTGACGGATATCATGATGCCGAACATGGATGGCTGGCAGCTCTCGGCCGAGGTGCGCAAGGACAAGCGCTTTAACATGACGCCGTTCGTATTCCTGAGCGTTCTCGATGATCTTGATGATCAGATCAAGGGGTTGACCACCGGGGTGGATGATTATCTGAGCAAGCCGATCACCCCGCAGCAGTTGCTGGCGCGGGTGAATACAGCCCTGACACGCACCGATCGCCTGAAGCCCTATTTTTATCGCAATCCGGTTACTGACCTTGAAACTGAGCCCTTTCTCATGACCCGCTTTGCCCAGGAATTTGATCGCTGCAGCAAGGCGAAACGGCCGCTGTCACTGGTGGTTGTCGGGATCGGTAATTTTGAGGCCCTGGTGCGCGGGCATGCCGACTGGTTTGCACAGCAGGCTGTGGAAAAAACCGGTCAGCGACTGAAGACACATGTGCGCAGTTATGATCTGGTAGCGGATATGCAGCAGGGGCGCTTTGCCGTGCTGCTCCCCGAAGCCAGCCTTGAACGTGCCACGAAATGGGCGGAAAAGGTCAAGGAACACTGGGATGTGACATTGCTGTGGCCGGAGACCGAGCAGAATATCGGCATTGATATCGGCTTTACCATGGACGCCATCTGTCCGGGCGTGGAATCATTTACGGATGTCGATGCACTGCTGAAAAAGCGTCTGCAGTCCTTCGAACGCAAGTGGTAGCAAGCTCCGGTCTTTTTTATGTATTCCAGTGCGTATAACCGGTGGTCATCTGCGCGGCCGCAGGGTTCCTGTAGCGTCGCTTGAAGGACTCAGACCGACGCCGTCGAAGGTGCGTCAGGCTCTGTTTAATATACTCGGCGATATTCACGGACAAAGCATGCTCGATCTTTTTTCCGGTTCCGGTGTGATGGCCCTGGAAGCGCTGTCCAGAGGTGCGCAAGCGGTGGTTTCGATCGAGCAGCATCCGAAAGCCATACATGCCATGCGGCGCATTCAGCGGGACTGGCAGATTGAGCATTGGCAGTTGCTGCCCATGCGTGTCGAGAAAGGCATGGAACGACTATCCGGGCGCTACTTTGAGCTGATTTTTGCTGACCCGCCTTATGCCGCCGGCATATCCGAACAACTGCCGTTGTGGCTGCAGCAGCATGGCATCACCTGCGGGAAGCTGGTGATTGAAGAGAGCGCCAGATATACACCGAACTGGCCGCCGGGCTGGCAATGCCTTCAGTCCCGGGCTTATGGCGATACCTGTCTGCATTTTCTGCATCGCATGGATACCTGACATGAGTCGTTATCATGATTGAATCGGTATTCCTTTGAGTAAATCATCATCTGACGCTACGTTTCGCTTCTCGTGTCCATCAATCAGGAGTTGTCCGTGACCCAAAGCCCTCTACACATCCGCATTGCCACCCGTCGTTCCCCACTCGCTCTCTGGCAGGCTGAATATATTGCCGCTGAGCTTGGACGCCTGCAGCCGGGTACCACGACCGAGCTGGTCAAGATTGTCACCAAGGGCGACAAGATCCTTAATGTGCCGTTATCACAGGTGGGCGGAAAGGGATTGTTTACCAAAGAAATCGATGAGGCGTTACTCGACGGCCGTGCCGATATTGCCGTACACTCGATGAAGGATGTACCGACGCTGCTGCCTGAAGGAACATCGATTCGGGCGCATCCCAAACGCGAGGATCCGCGTGATGCAGTGGCGACGGTGACCGGCGGCGGCCTGGATTCGCTGCCGGAAGGCGCGAAAATCGGCACCTCCAGTCTGCGCCGCGTGACTCAGATCAGCGCCCGTTTCCCGAGTTTTGTGTTTACATCGATTCGCGGCAATATCCAGACACGCCTTTCGAAGCTGGGTGAAGAGGTAGATGCCGTGATTCTGGCCGCTGCCGGGGTTTGTCGTATGGGCATGCAGGATCAGATGCATGATTTTATTGATACCGAGATTCTGCTGCCTGCCGTGGCGCAGGGTACGCTGGGTATCCAGACGCGCGATGCTGATGATGCGATTAATGCACTGGTGGATAGGCTGAATGATGAGGATACCGTGGATCGCACCCGGGCCGAGCGTGCTTTCCTGACCCGTCTTGAAGGCGGCTGTCAGGTGCCGATTGCCGCTTTTGCCACACTGGACGGTGATACCCTGCATTTGAAAGGGCTGGTCGGCGCTGTCGATGGCTCCGTGGTCATTCGCCGTGAGATTTCCGGCTCCCGCAATGATGGTGAGGCACTTGGCATTCAGCTGGCCGATGAAATCCTCGATGCCGGTGCACGTCCGATTCTTGAGGCCCTGTACGCCGCCTCATAAAGATAGGCCGGCAGCTGCACTTAATGTTGAGCCAGCGGCCTTAGCCATTCGGACAGGCGTATCAGGGGCAGGCCGATCAGGGCTGTTAGATCATCGCTTTCGATATGTTCGAACAATGTAATGCCCAGGCCTTCGGATTTGAAGCTGCCGGCGCAGTCCAGCGGCTGCTCCAGGCGGACATAGTTCATGATGTCGTTATCGCTCAAGTCGCGGAAGTGAACACGGGTAGTTATGATATCGAACTGCTGTGACGATTGAGTGCACAGTGCGATGCCGGTGAGAAAATCGACTGAATGGCCGCGAAACCGCATCAGTTGCTCTATTGCAGCTGTTTCATTGCCGGGTTTGCCGATGTGGTTGTCTTCAAAAAATGCAATCTGATCCGATGCGATGACCCGTGCATCGGGATAGCGATCCAGCACGCTCTGCGCCTTGCCGAGTGTGTTATGCTTAACGAGCGCCCGTGGAGACAGACCGGCACCGGTTGCTTCCATGAATGTCGGAGTCACCTGTTTGAACGGGAGGTGCAAGCGCTCCAGCAGCACTTTGCGGTAGGTTGAGGTTGAGGCCAGAATCAGTACCCGGCTTTCACCCGGCATGTTGAATCAGGCTTAGCCAGATGAAGAAACTCAAGGCTGCAAGGGTGTCCCGTGACCATGCGGCCCACAGCCACCAGCTCCGGTCATGATGCCATAGCCTCAAACCGGAGCGCAGGCCATGCAGGGCAAACCCAGCGGCAAGCATATAAGCGCCGTGCTCCCAGCGCAGGGCAATGGATACAGTCAGGCTGGCCAGAAGAATCCAGAAGGCGGCAAACATGGGTGACAGTGTATGCGGCCTGTAAGACAGGATGGAGTCTGCGCTGACGGCGCTGATCAGCAGCACGATACCGGCTGAAATCCATACCTGTTCAACATCCATGGCCGGGTCAAGGCTGGCCTTACCCCACAACACCAAAGGCCAGAACAGCACCGGCAGCAGCAGGGCAATGCTGATAGCGGCATAAACAAATGCCGGGCTGACTGTTTGATGCGCGGCGGCTTGCGAAGCATGTTTTTGATCACAGGACATGTTTGCGCTCTCAGTATTCGCTGTCGGATTCATCCGGGATATGAGCGGCCTCTCCGGCAATACGGTAGTCGCCGGCTGCCCAGCGGCCGAGATCGGTTGCGCGGCAGCGCTCGGAGCAGAATGGAAAACAGTCGCTGCCGCGCGCAACCGGCCGGCGGCATTGCGGGCAGTTGAAGATGGCGGTCGGTTCAGCTGTTTTCATGCAATCGGAATCAGCATCATGGTGTAAGGCTGGTCATCGGACAGTTCCATCGGTGGCTGTCCCGGCAGCCAGCGTTGAAAGCGCAGACGAATCGCAAGTTTGTTGCCGGAGATATCCGGTATAATGCCCCGGGCAACGGATTCTTCCGGTAATCCAATGACCAGAAGGCCGTGGGTGATACCGCGTTCGGGTGTAATCTGACTGTTGCCGCCTTTAGCAGTTCCTTCTTCCCACTGTACATAGTCATTGAGCATCTGATCAAGATTATGTGTTGCCGTGCTTAAGGGAGCGAGCCCCTGCTGCAGCCACGCAGAACGGTTTGCCGCTCCTTGCCAGAGCGCGTCAAGACTCTGAGGCAGGCCAATTTTATGGCCAAGCCAGTCCTGCTTCTTCTGGGTGTTGAGGTAGGCATTGATCAGCGCATCCTGTGCCAGATAGGCGGTGAATTCAGACAGTCCGGCCTGCAGCGCATGGATATGCTTATCAAGCGTGACACATGTTTTATTGATACTGGTCTGATACTGAGGCACATCCCCGGCGAGTTTATTTAAATGCCTCTGCATGGCATCAAGCAGGCCGATCAGCTCGGGAATAACACATTTGCGGCCCTGTTCGCCCAGTAATGAAGCACGCAGGTCGCAGGCAGCATGCAGCCAGTCGCGTGCATGGCCCTGCTCACGGGCGTCATTGAGAGCGTGCAGCGCATCCCGCAATTCAAGAAAAGAGCGCATGCGCGGACTGAGCGCGAATGAGAATCGGACCATGTCGGACACGCTATGCCTCCCCGGAGTCAAGCTCGGGCATACGAAGTGGCGAAGTGGTACGCCATATTTGAGATGCCTTGATTTGCCAACCCTGCCAGCGATTACTGGCTACGACCACGATGCAGTCCGAGCGCTGGGCCCACGCATCAATATCATTCATGAGTTGTTCAGCATTGGAGACAGGCAGGCCATCGGCAGGGCTATCCAGCAGCGCCAGTCCTGGTCCGGCAAGATCCATGGCGGCAAGGCTCAGACGAATACTCTGCAGACGATTCAGGTTCAGCACATCGGTGTGCAGATCAAGATCATCCAGCCGCCAGTTGCGCATGACTGCTGCCACTGCATCAGCCGTTGGTGTGACGGATAAGCCGAAGCAGAGTTCTTCGCCGATACTCTGGCCCAGCCACAGGGGCGGATTGCGGTCAAACAGCATGCGCACAACGGGTTCCTGATTCCCGCTGTGGGTCAGCACAACATCCGGCGGCAGGGGCTGCAGGCCAGCCAAGCGTTCGAGCCAGATGCTTTTCCCGCTGCCAACATCACCGCGCAGGAGTGTAATGCTGCCAGCCTCAGCATGCAGGCTGAAGGATGGCCCGGTTATGCTCAGGCCGGAATGAGAGTGTCTTTCCGTCATAAGAAGGGGGCGTCACCGGATAGCGAAACAGCTGGAGCGGGTGAAGGGAATCGAACCCTCGTATTCAGCTTGGGAAGCTGCTGTACTACCATTGTACTACACCCGCTGATCAGACTGTTTCATGGCTTTCACTGGCATATTGCCAGATGAGCTGCCCCTCACTTTCCCTGTGTATGCGCTCCATCATGGCCTGATGCGCCTCAATATCTTCAGCAGCAATCGGTGGCGGTTTGCGCTGCATGATGTTGGCGGTTTCCGCCTGTTCATCACGCCCTCTGGCCTGCTCGGGAAGCTGTACAAATGATGATGCCGGTTGACTGGGAATGTCCATGCCCAGTGAGAACTGGCGCCCGCCGGTCATGGCAAGATATACCTCAGCCAGCAATTCCGAATCCAGCAGCGCACCGTGCAGTTCGCGGTGGCCGCGTTCGATCTGGTATCTGTCACACAGGGCATCGAGGTTGTTACGCTGGTGCGGGTGCCGCTTGCGCGCATAGGCCAGTGTGTCAATCACAGGTACATGCTGGATGTCGGCAAGGCCAGCCAGGCGCAGCTCGTTCATAATAAAGCCAAGGTCAAAGGAAGCATTGTGAATGACCAGTGTGGCGCCTTCGATAAAAGCCAGAAAGTCCTCGGCGATATCAGCGAAGCATGGTGCGTCCCTGACCTTGGCATCATCAATGCCGTGGATGCGTACCACTTCCTGTGGAATGGCACGCCCCGGGTTCAGGTAATGGTGGAAAACCCTGTCTGCCTGCACGCTGCGGTGCCGTACTTCGATGGCGCCGATTTCAACCATGCGGTCACCATTCAGGGGCGATAGGCCTGTGGTTTCAGTATCCAGCATGATCAATCGCATGCTGGAAGTATAGCCATGTTTCGGTTAATGCCAATGCCGTATGCAGACAGCCCGGGTCCTGTCAGGGATCTGCCTTGACTGCCTTACCGTCTTCTTTCCCAAACCAGCTCTCCGGCAGGTTGAACAGGCTTTCCACGAAGCCGGAAGATTCACGCCCGGCATCCTTCGGGGAGACTGAGTCCACCTGAGCATGGGTGAACGGGCCATGCATACGATAGATTTTTCGCATAAGGCTATGCGCCTTGCCGCCTAACAGGTCCCTCAGCAATGGTATTTTGGCCAGAATGGCATCCAGATTTTGCAATGGCCTGGCAATCAGATACACATCGATGGTATTCATCTCGATATCCATTGTGCCATAGCCGGCCAGGTCAAAGGCGCTTGAACGCATGGCCAGATTGCGAATGCGAATGTTCTGATCCTGCAGTATGGCTTCCATCTGCAGTCGCTTGAACATGATGCCAGGGCCACTCAGGTCCCTGCGCTTGCCGGTCAGCAACCGGGGCAGATCGGTCAGACTGATGGCAGACAGGAAGGTGGTCAGGCTGCCGCCTTCGAGGATGCGCCCGTCATCCACCCGCAGGCGAAGGCGGCCATCCATGCCCTGCCACCAAGGTTGCGCGCGTAAAATAACGCCTTGGCCGGAGAACAGAATATGCCCCTCTCCGGATTTGAATTTTTCTGAAAGCTTCCCCCGTTGCATCAGATGCCCGAAATCACCCTGAATGCTGGCAAAGCCATGCCAGCGCATGCCGCCTGAAGCTTCCGGAACAAGGCGGGCCGACATGCTTAATCGCTGTTTCTCAACGCTGGCATTCAGGCGGCGAAGATCGATTTCACCTTTACCCAGCATGGCAAAATGGGCATTGACATCGAGCATGTCGAGCCGGGCCGTGTGAATCTGGCTGGCTTCAAAAATACCGCTGCTCTGCCTGGAGGAAGCAAGTTGCACATGGACGCCACTCATGCGCGCATCAGCCCAGTCAAAGCGCTGGATATGGGCTCGTATGGCCCACGGCTTGTCATCCTTGGAGCGCGTATGCCGGAGCGCATCCGGCAGCGCACTGCGATTCAGGTATTGAGCCTGGACATCAAGCTCCCACGGGCTGTCACCGAACGGGGCTGAGATATCAAGCGCACCCTCGAAGGCAGGTGTTTTCAGGTGTTTCAGCTTAAGGTGCAGGCCATCGGCATTGAGACTCGCCTCTCCATTTGTCTGCAATGTACTGCCGGTACTGTACAGGTGGGTGAGTTCCAGTGTGGGAATGCTGCTGTCGGACTTGAAGCGGCCGTCATAAAGCAGTGCGAAAGGCTCGCCGATGGATTTGCTGGAGCCCAGTAAATGATCCCAGCTGCTATGGGTAAGATCAAGCTTGCCCGACCAGCTGTCATGGTACGCCAGTGACACGGATAAAAGACCGCTTGCGTGAGATATTGGCAATTGAAGGTGGCTTGCGATGACGGTCAGATCACCCTGCCCCTGAGCATCAGCAGAGAGCAGCTTCCATTGTTCATCTGCATCAGGTGCAGCTGTCAGCGACAGGGTTCCCTGCATGCGTTCGCTTATCAGCTGCATTTGCTTGATGTGTATGCCGGTAGACTGATCCCAGTCCACGATGCCGTTGCTCAAGTGTAAAGGGGTGTTCCGTATATTGATTTGCCAGCTGTCAGCGGGCTGCAGTCGTGCTCTGGCGATGCGGGGCGAGGATTCATTGATGAGCCAGCGCAGGGTATAACTGGCATCGGTGTTTCCCTGTTTCCATTGCCAGTCACGAATCTGTTGAGGTCCTCGCCATGCCAGCAGTCTGGCTGCGTCAATCTGGGCATGCCCCTTGATCTGTAATTCAAGTGTTGACCACGGGATGTCCAGGCTGGCGGAACTTTGGCCCAGCTTATGGGGCAGCACGGTATCGTCAATGCGTGCGGAAAGCCCGTGTTCATCAATGTCCACAGCGCCACTCAGGTGGTTGAGCCTGTCGGCACTGGCACCCAGGGCAATGTCGGCATCATGAATCTCGGCATGCACCTTGTATTTCAGCTGTTCATGGCTGAATGCCTGCGTATGCAGCGGGTCGGGCCAGAGTAGCGACATTTCACCCTGGATGCCCGTTGCTGAACCTCGTTGCATCTGGCCTAGCCAGTGGTGCCATTTCCTGTCACCCAAAGGACGCAGGGCTGACCAGATAAGAGGGAGCGGCAAATGCTCGGATGAGGCCTGCAGTTTCAGCAAGCCATGCTGCCAGCTGCCATGCAGTGAAATACTATCCTTGCCCAGGCGCCAGCTGGCATCGGTCATGCTGATGGCTTCAGGTGTTAACGCGTTGTCAGCGCCAGCTCGCAGTATGATCTGGCCGCTCAATGCCTGGAGCGGCAGGGAATAGATGCTGTCTGGCATCAGGGTGATGACATGCTCTGACTGCAGCGATGCCGAGAGTTTCCATTGGCGGCCCGACAGTCGGGATAATGACATATCCAGTAACGGGGAGCCTCGTACTTTTTTGCGGAACCCTTCCGGCAGGCAGTCACTATGCTGGCAATGAAGGGTGGCGGATTCGGGCAGGCCGTCATCGCTCATGCGGACAGTCATGCGCAGGGCCGGTGAATGCGCCTCCAGAGACCGTCCTGGTCCGTCGATTTGAAGTTGCAGTCTGGCGATCTTTCCCTGCCATGCACCGAATTGCCAGTGTAGATTCACTTCATCCAGTCGCATGTGATGGGCGGGGAAGCCTCGCGGCTGGCCTGTTTGTTCGGGGATTCTGACTGTGAGGTCACCGCCATTCAGACGAATATGATCAGGCATCAGGCTGCCTTGCAAAAGTGACCACATGGAAATGCGAATGCCCACGCCGCCATGATGAAAAGCGATGGTATTATCGGTCGATTTAAAATCCAGCTGCTCTGATTCCAGCCACAGAAAGCCGGCCCAGTACCATGACAGCGGCCCTAGTTTCAGTTCACTTAATTGCAGTTCATGCTTTAAATACGATTCGATATGCGGACGGAGTTCATCAAGTTTGGGCGATTGGCTATAAATGGCAGCGGCCAGTAATGTGAAGCCAAGCGCCAGTAAAAGGAATACGCGCCGGAAAGATGCCAGCGCGTGAATGATTCGGTACTTGCCGCTCATGGCATATTGCCCGTGGCGCCGCTTAGGCCGAATCCCGTTTCCGGAGTTTGGCGATCTTGTCTTCCAGTGTTTTCAGCAATTTGCTGTAACCGCCGTCATCCAGAACAGCCTTGAAATCCTGATGGAAGGTGCGAATCATGCTGGTTCCTTCAACACGGATATCATAAACCTGCCAGCCGGTTTTTGTCTGGTGCAGGCGATATTCAATCGGCGTTTCACGCGCTCCATCAATTACTGTGGATTGCACCCTGGCCTTACTTTTTTTCAACTCGGCATCCCGGAACTTGACGATCTGACCTTTATATTCGTTCAGACGGTTGCCGTAGGAGCGCTCCATCAACTCGCGAAATACCCCGGTAAAATGCAGTCTCTCTTCCGGACTGAGCTTTTTCCATGGTTTGCCCAGGCTGCGTCTGGCCATATTCCAGTAGTCGAAGCGCCCTTCGATGGCCTGCCGGATATGATCACGATCCTCTTTACTGAGTCTGGTTTTGTCAGCGCGAGCATCCAGTATATTGATGATATTATTGATGGTCTGTTCAATAACCTGGCGAGGCCCTGCTTCATGATCACTGGCCCAAGCTGGCAGTGAGAGCATCAGGACCAGTGCAGCCATCATGGCGTGAGTAAAAAGTTTCATATGCGTACTCCTTGAATCTTTCAGAAGGATATTAAGCCCCGGTATGTCGGGCGGTGAGCGGAATGATTACTCCTTACCGCTGAAAATATACTTGCTGATCAGGTCTTCCAGATTGATGGCGGATTCGGTTTCTTCGATTTCATCGCCTGATTCCAGCATGGTGTCTTCCATACCTTGGGAAATGCGAATATAGCGATCCCCGATAATCCCTTTGGTACGCACCGAGGCAAAGGCATCCTCGGTGATCTGCACCCCGTCGTGAATACGCAAGACCAGGGTGGCCTTTTCATTCTCCGTGAGTTCCACTTTATCCACTCGCCCAATCACAATACCTGCCAGCATGACATCGCTGCCATGGCGCACGCCACCAACGTTGTCGAAGGTAGCGCTCAGGGTGTAGCCGGAGGCGCCGATGCCGCCAATCTGCCCGATCTTGATGGCTGTCCAGCTGATGGCCAGGAATCCGAGAAAGACAAAGATACCGACCGTGATTTCTATGCGTTTGTATGCCTGCATGTTTTGCTCCTACAAGAAAAATGAAGTGAGAATATAGTCCATGATCAGCACGCCGACCGAGGCGATCACAACCGCCTGTGTGGTTGCGCGGGCGACCCCTTCGGTGGTGGGTTCGGACCTGTAACCCATATAGGTGCAGATCATGCCAATCATGAAACCGAAGACGATGGACTTGGTCCAGCCACCATAGATGTCGTGCATGGTGACCTTGGCCACCATTTCAGCCACATAAGCACCAGGATTTACATGCAGCAGCTCAACGCCCACCACGTAGCCGGCGCCGATACCTATGACATCGAATATGGCGATTAACAGCGGTACTGCAATAGCCGTGGCGATAATGCGGGGGAGCAGAATGCGCTGCTTGGGGTTAACCGCCATCATCTCCAGCGCATCGGTCTGCTCAGTAACGCGCATAATGCCGATTTCGGCAGTGATCGAAGAGCCGGCCCGACCGATGACCATGAAAGCGCCAAGTACCGGCCCCAGTTCCCGGATAATGGACAGCGCCACGCCGGCGCCCAGCAGCGATTCGGAGCCAAACTTCGCCAGTGTATAATAGCCCTGCAGGGCCAGAACCATGCCGGTAAATGCGCCGGTGATAGCGATGATAATCAGTGAGCCGACACCCAGCGCATAGAGTTGCAGGATGAAATGCTTTCCCTGCCATGGCCGTGCCACGATCAGTGACAGGGCATGTGCTCCCAGACGGGTTGCATCACCCAGTTGCTCCAGGCTGCACAGCGCACGGCGCCCGAGACGTCCGAAGAACTGCAATGCCGGGGCTTGATTCATGCCCGACTCGCTCATGGCTCCAGCCTCACCGTTCCGGGCTTGTGGGTAATATCATCAAGATAGGTCGTGGTGCTGCGGGAAAAGGGAATGGGGCCATCGGGGCGGCCTTCCAGAAACTGCTGTACGCGTTCATCATTGCTGTTGCGAATGTCATCAGCGCTGCCTTTGGCAATGATTGTGCCCTGCCAGAGCAGGATGACATGGTCGGCGATGGAAAGGCCGGCGTGAACATCATGGGTGACGACCAGCGAGGTCATGTGGTTTTTATCGCTGGTGTCCTTGATGAGCGTGGTGATGACGCCGGAGGAAATGGGATCCAGCCCTGAGGTCGGTTCATCAAAAAACACTACTTTTGGATCCATGGACATGGCACGGGCAAAGGCAACGCGTTTGGCCATGCCGCCGGACAATTCCGAAGGCATCAGTTCTTCAAAGCCACGCAGGCCGACCTGCTCAAGTTTCATGGTGACGATGGTGCTGATGACTTCCTCATCCAGTTCAGTATGTTCGTGCAGTGGAAAGGCGATATTGTCATACACATTCAGTGAATTAAGCAGGGCCGAATACTGAAACAGCATACCCATCTGTTCACGCAGCTCATACAGGCGGCTTTCGGGGATGGCGGCGATATCCTCATCTCCGAACCAGACATGGCCAGTTGACGGTTTTTCCAGACCGGAAAGCAGGCGTAACAGCGTGGTCTTGCCGGACCCTGATCCGCCCATGATGGCGGTAATAGCCTTTTCGCGAATCTGGATGTTTGTTGGGGCTAATGCCTGCATGTCCCCGTAGCGTTTGCTGAGGTTCTCTCCACGAATCATGGCGTAAGAGTAGCATGTGCACCGGCCTTTGCACGTTCGATGATGGCGTAGCATCATGCGACGCGCTACATTTGGCTGAATTTAATGATATGGGGTGAAACATGAATTTCGCGGATCGTGACGGATTGATCTGGTTTGATGGTGAAATGGTGGAGTGGCGTGATGCCAAGGTGCATGTGCTGACCCATACTTTGCATTACGGCATGGGTGTTTTTGAGGGTGTTCGTGCCTATGAGGCGGAAGGCGGAACGGCGATTTTCCGCTTGCAGTCACATACCGACCGACTGTTCCGCTCGGCTCATATCATGAATATGCCCATGCCTTTTTCGAAGGACGAGATCAATGCAGCGCAGCTGGCGGCGGTGCGCGAAAACAATCTCGCCTCGGCTTATTTGCGTCCGATGGTCTTTTACGGCTCCGAAGGCATGGGCTTGCGCGCTGACAACCTGCAGGCCCATGTGATTGTTGCAGCCTGGAACTGGGGCGCCTATCTGGGTGATGATGGCATCAACAAGGGCATTCGTATTAAAACAACCAGTTATACGCGCCATCATGTCAATATCGCCATGTGCAAGGCCAAAGCCAACGGCCAGTATATTAATTCGATGCTGGGCCTGTCCGAGGTGCAGCGTGACGGTTATGACGAAGCGATGTTCCTTGATGTGGATGGATTCGTGGCCGAGGGCTCCGGTGAGAATATCTTCATTGTCCGTGACGGTGTCATCTATACACCTGACCTGACCAGTGCGCTGGATGGCATTACCCGTGCCACGGTGATGCAACTAGCTGAAGAGGAAGGCTTCAAGGTTGTGGTGAAGCGTATCACGCGCGACGAAGTCTATGTGGCGGAGGAGGCATTTTTTACCGGCACGGCTGCAGAGGTTACTCCAATTCGCGAGGTTGATGGACGTCAGATTGGTTGCGGTTCTCGCGGACCCGTCACTGAAAAGCTGCAGGCGAAATATTTTGATGTTGTGCACGGACGAAGTGCCGCGCATGCGGCCTGGTTGTCCAGGGTTTGAGCCTGTTCTGTAAGTAGCGATGACATAAAAAGCCGCAACTCCGGTTGCGGCTTTTTTATACAAAGTTATTTCAATGCATCCTTGAACTCGCCGAGGAAGCTTCGCGCTGCATCTCTGACTGAAGTCGGCTTATCGGCGCTGTCGATTTTTTTAGCGCCTTTGGCCGCGGGCGATTTTCCGGGCCGGGCTTTTTTAGCGCCTGCCGGGCGAATGATCAGGGTTTGTCCGTCGGTGCTGATCTCAAGCTCGGTATCGCGATCGATATGTAATAGATTCAATATGGGCCGGTCGATAATCAGCCCCAGGCTGTTGCCGATGGGGGTAAGGGTTTTAATCATGGAGCCTCCGTTACAATGTTATAACAAAGTATAGATTCTGCCTGTCACGGGTCAACCACAGAGCGTGAAACTATTCTTCGTCGGCGGTTTTCTCAGCCGGCATGTAGCGGACCAGATAAAAGCTTTGTGCAATCACAAAGGCCAGAGTCAGGCCCAGCAGGCCGAACAGTTTGAAGTTCACCCATGTGTCTGTGTCGAATGTGAAGGCCACGTAAAGGTTGAGAAAACCCAGGAATGTAAAGAATCCTGCCCAGGCCATATTCAAACGACTCCATACGATTACAGGAAGCTTGATATTGGCGCCCATCATGCGCTCAATAATGGTTTTGTCGCCGATGAAATGTGAACCGATAAATACCATGCCGAACAGCCAGTTGATGACCGAAGGCTTCCACTTGATAAATACCTCATCGTGCAGCAGCAGCGTGGCTCCGCCGAATAGCAGGATCAGAACCAGTGTAATGACATGTGTTTTTTCGAATTTACCGCTGATGATACGGTGGGTGAATGTCTGGACTGCCGATGCGGCAATCAGCACGGCAGTGGCAACGTAGATATCATAGAATTTATAGGCGGCGAAAAACAGCAATACCGGGAAAAAATCGAATAGCATTTTCATTCGCCGCATGCGACCACAACACGGAGTGATTGCCAAGGGTCGGGGAGCCTTGCAAGCCGGTTCAAATCATCGAGTATGGCCCCATGCGAAGGTTTATGATGGTTTGCTTGCTGGCCGCACTGCTGCCCGCCTGTTCAACCAGGACGAGCGAGCAGGTTTCCACCGATCTTTGGAAAACATGGGAAAGCATGGATGAGCTTGTCCAGCAGGATTACCCCGATCAGCCGCCGGTGATTCTGATACATGGCTGGAATGGTGGCGAGTTCACCTGGCCGGCCCCGGAAAAATTAAAAGTCCTGGAGGATAGGCTCCATCAGGATATTTATCTTTTCAACTATCGCACCGGCATTGTGGCTAATCGCTATCCGCCGCTTGAGGTGCTGGAGGAGAAGCTCGACCGGTTTCTGGTCGAATACCCCAGGGTGGATGTAGTTGCCCACAGTATGGGTGGATTGCTGCTGAGACAGTATCTCAGCCATCATCCGGACAATCCGGTTCGCCGAGTGGTTTTTTTGTCGACGCCCCACTTCGGCACCAATGCCGCCCGGTTTTTGACCGGAATCGCCAGCCTGAGTTCCGAAGGCAATATCCAGGCTTCCGAGATTCGGCCGGGCAGTGATTTTCTCTGGCAGCTGAATGACCTGGAAGGCTCGGAAATGATGGATATCGAAGTATTGAACGTCTATGCCGGGGAGGAATCGTTCCTTGAATCGGATTTCATTGTTGATGCAGCCTCAGCCTATTTACCTTGGGGACATAATGTACAGGTCAAGGGCGACCATCATACTCTGGCCAAACGCTTGCCGAGTTTTGATTTTATTGTCCGCTTCCTCAGTGACGGGAGCCTGCCCGATCTGGCGCCGCCGCCTGAGCGCCGTGATGCGTGGTTGCATTTTGTCAGGCATGTTGGTGATACACCCGAAGCATTCTCGGGTACGAGTCTGAAGCGCCTGAATGTCAGGGGAGTCAACCAGCCTGCAGGTATCGCTGTCTGTTGCGATGTTCGTTCCGGTTTGTTTCCCATGGGGGGCAATGTTGCCGTGATTGAAAATATGCGGCCTGATGAAAAGATTGTCTATCGATCGAAACAGGTGAATAAAACAGTGGAGCTTGAAAGCAACGAATTGCGCAAGGCCGGAATCCCCGTACAGCTGAAAACAGTGCTTCTGGAGCAGGATGAGGCAACCGATTCGGAAAAAAGCGAGAAACATATTTCATCGGGGGCCGGTAAAGCCTCTGTCCCGGATGAGGGCGTGGCTCCAGCTGTGTCACAGCCTGTGGCCCCGGAGCTTCCCGCAGCACCGGATCAGTCGATTGGTATGCCCTGACGCGCCAGCTCATCGGCGCGCTCGTTACCTTCATGGCCGGCATGGCCTTTTACCCATTGCCAGTTGATCTGATGGCGAGCCGCCTGTTCATCCAGTGCTCGCCATAAATCATCGTTGGCGACCGGTTTTTTACTGGCATTCTTCCAGCCGTTTTTTTTCCAGCCGTGTATCCATTCGGTGATGCCCTTGATGACATATTTCGAATCGGAATAAATGGTGATATGCGACGGTTTTTTCAGTGCCCGCAGCGCTTCAATGGCAGCCTGCAGTTCCATGCGCTGATTGGTGGTCTGCTTTTCACCCCCGCACAGTTCTTTCCTGTGCTTGCCTGATTTTAACAGCACGCCCCAGCCGCCCGGGCCGGGATTTCCCGAGCAGGCGCCATCGGTAAAGGCTTCGATCACAGGTTTATTGCTCATGCCTCGCATCATGCCCTTTGCCGGATCAGGCGCAAGTTTAAGGGCCGTGTGCTGCTGCTCTGCTTTAACAAACCGGTCTCGCAGGTATGGGGGTAAGCCTTAGGTCTTCAGCTTGAAGGCGTACCTGTTGTCTGATCCGCCAGATGCACGGTGCGGGTCGGAAAGGCGAATTCAAGGTCGAGTTTCTCCAGCAGCTCCATGATTTGCATATTCACTTCCTGACGCACCTGCAGATATTCAGCCCAGTGGGTTGTCTTGGTGAAGTAATACAGAAAGATCGACAGAGATGAGTCCTCGAATTCATCGAATTTGACCAGCGAAAAGTCACGATCCACGCCGATATGATGTTTGAGAATGGACTCGATTCCTTCAATAGCCTGCTGAATCTGTTTGGCTGTGGCATTGTAGGTGATGCCGATGCGCATCTTGACCCGTCGCTTGGGTCTGGCATCAATGTTATCAATTACCATATTGGCTAGCGTCGAGTTCGGCACATTGACCAGCGTTTTTCCAAAGGTACGGATACGCGTGGAGCGAAAACCGACTTCCTCAACCACACCTTCAAACTCACTGGTCTTGATCCAGTCACCGATGGTAAACGGGCGATCCACCAGTATCATCACTGAACCGAACACATTGGCGATGGTGTCTTTGGCAGCCATGGCTATGGCAATACCACCGATGCCCAGCGAGGCGATCAGGCCGGACACCGAATAGCCCATGTTCTGGGCCACCACCAGCACTGCGGTCAGAACCAGAAAAATCTTCAGTGTCTTGGCAATAAACGGCACCAGCTGATCATCCAGCGATGAGTCCGTCTGGGCGGCGCGAGCAGTAAAATAGGCGGATAAGCCATCGATCATCCGCCATAAAAACCAGACCCCGATAATAATCGAGATGATGCGGCCGGCCTGGTCGGCAAGGATGACAATCGGGAATGAGGTCAGCGGTGGCTGCAGAACATGAATGGTCAGCAGCAGACCAAGGATAAGCACCAGCATACCGGCCGGGCGTTCAGCTGCTTCAAGCAGGACATTATCCAGCTGGGTTTCGGTTTGCGCGGCAATGCTGTGGGCCAGGACGTGGAAGGCACTAAGAATCAGCCGCTGGGCAACCATGGTGGCAAACAGAGTCAGCACGGCCAGCAACCAGCGGCTGACCGGGATATCAAGCAGGGTCATGGCCCCCAATTGTGATAAAAAGTCCATTATAGTGCCTCCCGACAATGTTGCGCGACTGATTCGCGAGCTATTGTAGCCGGAATTCCCATGCACTCCAATGTACAGGTGCGCGGATTAATGAATTGACCTGCGGCGCGGCCCTTTCTAAGCTGGAGGTGAACAGGGGATTGATATGACGGATCAAGCACTGCAAAGCATGATCGATGATGACGAGGCGATGTGCCTGCTGATTGGACGGCGGGTGCGCTATTTTGATGTTGAATATGAGGTCACCGACCTGTTGCCTGAGGAAGGGTTGATGATCCTGTCCGCACACGATGGCAATGATGTGCAGGAAGACAGCTATGGTCGCCCGCATCGGCTGGTGCCCAAACGTCAGAATCTGCGCTTTCGCGATGCCGAAGGCCACCCGACGGGCATCTGGCAGGATATGGCATTCCTCGATGGTCCGCTGGCCGGATAGATTTGTTTTGCACCTGATTCATTGTAATTCAGTACGCACATCATTACGCCATACCAGCCAGGCCCTGGGTTTATGGCCCCGCTCAATATGCAGGCGAAAGGATGCATGCGTACCCCTGATGCCGGCACCGAAACGCAAATCGCCAAACTCAATATAATCGGCATGCTGCTCCAGCAGGACCGGGAAGCGGGCAAACCAGCGGTAAAAATCCATGCCTGGCAGTTTTTCCGTGAATGTCAGGCTGTCCATGCGAAGCAGTCGTTGCCAGATCAGGGATTCGGGCGGCTTGATGTGAGCCAGATAAGGAGAGGCCAGTTTTTCCGGAAACAGTGATGCTGTGCCGGAGAAGCCGGGCGCCAGATTGACACTTGCACGCCGGTAATGGTCGGGGAAACTGGCAATCAGTTGCCAGTGGAAGGGTGAAAATGGCAACGGCAGGGCCGTAAGCTGTCCGGCATCGGGCTGTGCGACCCGTGCAATATCCAGGGCCTTCTGATGCATCACTCCGACCGTGGCCAGATAGCCGCCCATCAGGACAAGGGCAGTGATCGCCAGTTTCCGGGCCTGTTTTTTGCACAGCAGCATGAGCAGTAAGGGAAGCAGCAGACAGCCCGTGAACAGCGGATCGATAATGAATACCAGATCCAGGGCGGCTCTCCAGTCGGAAAAGGGCGCCATGATCATGGTTCCGAAAGATGTGATCAGATCAAGCAGAATATGCATCGCCAGTGCCAGACCAATCAGCCAAGGGGTAAGCGGTGCCGCAGAGCGCTGTCCCGGAAGCAGGGCATGGATCAGCCATATCCATAACGGCAGCATCAGCACGGAATGGGTGATGCCGCGATGGTATTCGAGATAGATGGCATCCGAGATGAATTTCAGCACAAAATCTGCATCGGGCGCCATGGCCAGCACGATCAGCAGCATGACCTGTGAGCGGGGTAGCGGCTGTCCGGGCAGGGCGCGGGCCAGAGCGGCACCCGACAGGGCGTGGGTCAGCGGGTCCATTGCGGGATGGATGCGAGCAGTGCCGGCCAGTTACGGCCGGGAGCAATCATGCCTCCACATACCGGATGCGCTGCCCCGGTCACCTCGGCGATGGTGTTTGCCTCACCTCTGAGCGTCTGTTCGGCCAGTATGGCAAAGCAAACAGCCTCAACAGCCTCGGCGGGCAGGCCTGCCGCATGGGTGGAGGCGACTTCAGCCGGGGCAAGCCGTTCACCGAGCATGGCCAGCAGATGCGCATTGCGGACGCCGCCGCCGCAGACCAGCCAGCGCCCCGGCGCTGCAGGCAAAAAGCGCACTGCATCGACAATGCTGTTCACGGTAAAAGCCGCCGCTGTGGCCAGACGGTCGGCATCGCTGATGCCGGGGTGGAAAAGGATTACATCACGTATGTCATCGCCGAAATCTTCACGTCCAGTGGATTTGGGCGGAGACTTTTTCAGAAACTGATGGAGCATCAGTTTGTCCAGCAGCGCGTTACATACCTTGCCGCTGGCAGCAAGCTCGCCAGCGGCATCAAAGGCATGGCGTCCATCACTGAGGCTCAGCATCAGCCCGTCCATCAGCATATTGCCCGGTCCTGTATCAAAGCCGCTAGTGTGTCCATCTGACCCGAGCCATGTCAGGTTGGCGATGCCGCCAATATTCAGCACGGCAATGTTTTTGCCTGCTTCACCAAACAGCATCCGATGTGCAAACGGAACCAGCGGGGCGCCCTGCCCGCCGGCGGCGATGTCACGACTGCGGAAATCGGCGATGGTCGTGATGCCGGTTTTTTCGGCAATGGTTGAGGCGCAGCCAATCTGCACGGTGAACGGATGCCGTGCCTGAGGCCGGTGGCGGATGGTTTGGCCATGACTGCCGATAGCGGCAATGTCCGAGGGTTTAAGGCCCGCCTGATCAATTCCCGACAGAGCCGCTTTGGCAAAGGCGATGCCCAGGGCGTGGTGTAGCTCCCCCATGGCATCAATTTCGTTCAGGCCGGGTGCTGCAAGGCGCAGGACGGGTTCGCGCAGTTTTTCCGGCATATGCGATTCGCAGAAATAAACCAGTTCCGGCTTTTCTCCCATTCTGACAATAGCAGTATCAATGCCATCACATGAGGTGCCGGACATCAGGCCGAGGAATAGGGGGGCTTCTGACATGAGCCCAGCATAGCCGATAAATGGATGCAAAGTCATGTGCTGGCACTCGCAAGTGCTGCCGCTACACTTCGCCTTCAATGGAGTTATCATGAAAGTCGAACAGCAACTGGAATTACTGAGCCGCGGAACCTTGGAGATTTTGCCCAAGGGGAGCCTGGAAGCGAAGCTCAGGGAAGCCGCCAAAGAAGGGCGGCCGCTGCGCATCAAGGCCGGGTTTGATCCGACGGCGCCTGATTTGCATCTGGGGCATACCGTGTTGCTCGAAAAGCTGCGCCAGTTTCAGGTTTGCTGCCATCAGGTTGTTTTTCTGATCGGTGATTTCACCGGCATGATTGGCGACCCGACCGGCAAGAACGAAACGCGTCCGCCTCTGACCCATGAAGAAGTGCTGATTAATGCCGAAACCTACAAGGAGCAGGTGTTCAGGATGCTTGATCCGATGCAGACCGAGGTGCGCTTCAATTCAGAATGGCTGAATAACCTGCAGGCTGCCGACCTGATCCGCATTGCGGCCAAAGCAACGGTAGCGCGTATGCTGGAGCGTGATGATTTCGAGAAGCGCTACAAGGGCGGGCAATCCATTGCCATCCATGAATTCCTCTATCCGCTGATTCAGGGCTACGATTCGGTGGCGCTGGATGCCGATGTGGAACTGGGCGGCAATGATCAGAAATTCAATCTGCTGATGGGGCGCCAGTTACAGGAAGCATATGGAAAAGTTCCGCAGGTGATTCTGACCATGCCGTTGCTTGAGGGCCTGGACGGCGTGAACAAGATGTCCAAATCGCTGAACAATTATGTCGGCGTGGCGGAACCGGCCAAAGAACAGTTCGGCAAGCTGATGAGCGTGTCCGATGATCTGATGTTCAAGTATTACGAACTGCTTACGGATGTGAACCTGGATGACATGAAAGAGATGCATCCGATGGAGGCCAAAAAGCAACTGGCGGCGATGATCGTTGATCGTTTCCATGGCGAAGGTGCGGGGCAGGCAGCCCGTGAGGGTTTTGAGGCCCAGTTTGCCAAGAAGGAAGTGCCGGATGATGTGCCGGAAATGACATTGGCGGCAGAAGGTGGTTCATTATGGATCGTTCGGGCGCTTACGGGATCCGGACTCACGGCTTCCAACGGCGAGGCCATGCGCATGATCAAACAGAATGCACTGTCCATTGATGGGAAAAAAGTCGCTGACAGGGATTACCGGCTGCAACCGGGCGGCCCCTACCTGATCAAGCTTGGAAAAAGGAAGTTTCTCAGCCTTTCTGTCGAGGGTTAGAAGGGATTCAGAATAAAGGTGTTGACGCACCGGAATCCGGCGATAATGTTCGCCGCCCTCGACAGGAAGAGGCGCCGCCGCATGGCTGCAAATTGCGCCTGAAGAGGGAGTTTCAACAAAGGTGTTGACGCACTGGAATCCGGCGATAATGTTCGCCGCCCTCCGCAGCAAGGAGCCATGCTGAAAGGCACTTGGAAACATACTGCGAGGGAATGTTGAAATAAGAGGTTGACACCTCAAGCGGCGAGGCTAAGATTCGCCGCCCGCAGCTGGGCTGAGCCCAATTGGGCGCAAGCAAAAAGGCAGCGGATTTGTTCTTTACAATTAGTGGTTTTTATTTGAACTGTGGACGTGTCGGATTTTCCTTCATTGGTTATCTTGATCGACTCTGATACGTAAACAGTTCAGCAATGAACGCAAACGTTTATTTATTTGAGTTTGATCGAGTGATCAATGTCGGGATCATAAGTAATACAATGTATCAACTTTCTTCGGAGAGTTTGATCCTGGCTCAGAACGAACGCTGGCGGCGTGCCTAACACATGCAAGTCGAACGGTAACAGGACTTCGGTCGCTGACGAGTGGCGCACGGGTGAGTAACGCGTGGATATCTGCCCATCGGCGGGGGACAACCTGGAGAAATCCAGGCTAATACCGCATACGACCTACGGGTGAAAGCGGGGGACCTTCGGGCCTCGCACCGATGGATGAGTCCGCGTCAGATTAGCTAGTTGGTGGGGTAAAGGCCTACCAAGGCGATGATCTGTAACTGGTTTGAGAGGATGATCAGTCACACTGGAACTGAGACACGGTCCAGACTCCTACGGGAGGCAGCAGTGGGGAATATTGCACAATGGGCGAAAGCCTGATG
>JAJRTF010000007.1 GCA_021545585.1 Zetaproteobacteria bacterium | reverse complement strand
TCGTTGCCAACGTCTGTGCCCGCTGATCAGCCATACCGGCACGGTATCCACCGGCAATCGGTCGCCGACCACGGCGACCAACCCGATACGCAGGATTCTCCCGGTTGGGGACTTGATCGCAAATAATAATAAGGCCAGCACAAAGACCAGGCATAGCTGCCACAAAGATGCAGGCCGGGAGTCAGTGCCAGAGGATACAAAAGTCATCCCGGCATCCTCACTCAAAAGGCCAGCTTAAACCAATGACAACAGAAATATCCTGCGCCGTTACCTGAGAAATGTTTTCCACAATCGTAGCTGTCCAGCCAAGACCGGAACCCCCGCCACCCACTGAAGCCAAATTCCCGCGCAACCCGAATGAAACGAGAAACGGAGGATGATCCAGCGCGCTAATCATGCTCTGATAAGGGGAATCGCCACCCTGAACCTGCATGATTACAGATACGGCGTCAAACAACTGATAGCCAAGCGTCAACGAGCCGCGCAAATACTGGGTATAGCGAATCCCCGCCTCATCATTGGCCAGAGGCTGTATCAGCCAGCCTTCGAGATGGGCAAAGCCATCACCTCCATGCCATGAAACCACGCCGCCGCCGGCAATGTCGACTGGGCCACTGCCCCAGCCACGCGCCTTGGAGGCTGTTGGCAATTTAACCGCCGCCAGTGCAGCCAGTGCCCATGACTTTCCCTTCAGCAATTGCAACCGTTCGGATAACTCGACATTTCCGAATTCAGGATGGCTGTTTCCCCGCCAACTAGCACCCTTGCCATTATTAATAGCATAGGCAAAACTATTGTTCGGACGTAATACTCGCCCGTTATCGGGGAAGCCAAACCGGCGATGAAATAATTGAATCGGGCTGTCAAATATACCGCTGCCGGGCAGCAATACCGGCATCCGCAGGGATACCTCCAGGGTGTTCTTAATCGAATAGCGAATAACAGGATCCAGCACATACAATTCCATATCCACCAGTACCCGTGCACCAGATCTGGGCTCAATGATGTTCACGGTTGAATAATGCTGCGTCAGTTCAAACAGCCACGACTTTTCGTAGGAGCGCAGAGCCGAATCCGGTGTCGGATCGAAAAAGCGCATCATCGGCGGATAGAGATTACGCACTGGCAGCGGCGACGTCAGATCAACAGCACGGGCAGGCATGGCAAACACCAGCAGTAACGACAGCAACCATCCGAATCGTTGCATAGGCACGCGTTACCCAGTTACGCCCGGCATTCCTGCATCGCTTATTCCACAGTAGTGGAGTGAATTTCGTTATATACACACACTTTCCTACCCCCAACCCCTCTACTTTTTTTGTGCTGCCAACAAATTTACGGTCGTCTTTTTTGTATTTTCCGCACTGTAGGGTAGATGCATCACGCACCTCCGCCACAACAATGTAGCCGAAACGTTGTTATCGCGCTATGTTGATGTGATTCTGTCTCAGAACGATACAGATGCTACAGAGTTCTACTTGGCAGGTATCGATGTCGATAAAGGGCCAAAAAATGGTTCATCCTAGCCGAAGATACCGCCAAATGAAGTTGAATTTCATCTGATCCATATCATCCTCCTGATCAGAGAAACCATACTCGAAATCTACGAGTTATTCAGAGCATCCTTGGTAAACTGTCATTGACCTGAATGCCAGCCATATCGGTGCTTGATCTATATATAAATATTTATATAATGGAGCACCTATGAAGGACTTGTACTTTGCGGGAGCGTCGCTGGATGAAATCCGCGATTTCCCGACAAATGCAAAGCGCAAAGCTGGGTTCCAGTTGGACAGGGTGCAGCATGGCCTTGAACCGGAAGACTGGAAACCGATGAAGGCGATTGCGGCAGGAGTGCGTGAAATCCGCATCCGTGACAGCGATGGCACATATCGCGTGATTTATACGGTGAAGGTAGCTGACGCTGTTTATGTACTCCACGCCTTCCAGAAGAAAACGCAGAAAACGGCGCAGCGTCATATCGAACTTGTCCGGCAGCGCTTAAAGGAAATCGGAGGTTGATCATGACAGTGGTAAAATCATGTGGCAACGTATTTACTGACCTTGGCTTTGATAAACAGGAAGCGGCGAACCTGAAATTGCGCTCCCAGTTGATGATTGAAGTGGAAAAGGATTTGATGAAAAAGAAGCTAACCCAGCAGGCAGCAGCGGAAGTGCTGGGCATATCGCAGCCACGGGTTAGTGACTTGAAGCGTGGAAAAGTGGATAAATTCACCATTGATATGCTGGTAAATTTTTTGACCAAACTGGGACATAATGTATCCGTGCGAGTTGCCTGATCTGACAGTTATCCGAAAATCAAGGGTGATATAGTGTCATCTTTCCCCTCTATCGCATGCAGCAATACCGTCAGCATACGATTCACCGGCGTATCAACCGACAAAGCACGCCCCTTCCTCACCACATAGCCATTGATATCATCCACCTCGGTCAGTCGGCCAGCTTCAATATCCTGCCACATGCTGGTTTTAACCGGCCCCATCTCCAATGTTATCCGGATATGCTTGTCCATATCGTCTTCAGTCAGCGCAACGCCCTGTGCCTGCGCCAGATCGATTGCCTCCTGCATAGAGGCCCGGACAATCGATAAGGTATCCGCTTCGGCCGCCACATCCTTTGCATAGCGTCGGGTGATAGCGGTAATGGCATTAAAGCCGATATTCCAGAGTAATTTGCGCCACAGCATCAACCGGGCATCGGTCTCCATGCGGACCGGCACTCCCGCCTTATCCAGTGCATCAACAAGACGATCCGCGTACACATCTCCCGGCCCCGGCTGCCATGACGCAAGACGCACACCGCCTGCGGCCGAATGGATCACATGCCCCGGCACCTCGATTCGCGCCCCGATAAAGGCCGTCCCTGCGGCAACGGCATGTTCGGGAAATGCATCGGCAACCAACGCTGGAGCTTCAACACCATTTTGCAATGTCAGCAACATGCTTTGCCTGCGAATGGCGGGCCGAAGAGCCTCTAGCATATCCGCCAGACCGGTCATTTTGCAGCTTATCAGAATCACATCGCATGCCGAAAATTCACTGACCGAATCCGTTGCCGAAACAGAAACCTGTCTGCTAATCCCGTTGGATTCGTGCATCAGACCATGCCGCTTCAAGGCTTCGAGATGGGCTCCGCGAGCCAGCAACAGCACATCGTACCCGGCCTGTTGCAGCAAACTGCCATAGTGACATCCCACAGCACCGGCACCGGCAACACCAATTTTCATCATTCCCTCCATGACCGGAACACGAACCTGCGTTATGATACCCGTCCGAGTTTATAGTCAAGGAGCCACTATGCCAAAGGATGCCATGCGTCAGGAAGCCCTCGAATATCACCGTTCGCCGACACCCGGAAAAATCAGCATTCGCCCCAGCAAACCCTGTCTGACTCAACGCGATCTGGCCCTGGCCTACACCCCCGGTGTGGCCGAACCGTGTCTCGACATCGAAAAGAATCCGGATCTGGCCGACGAATATACCGCACGCGCCAATCTGGTCGGCGTCATCACCAATGGCACCGCTGTGCTCGGCCTTGGCAATATCGGCCCTCTGGCCGGGAAACCCGTGATGGAGGGCAAGGGTGTACTGTTCAAACGCTTTGCCGATATTGATGTTTTCGATATTGAACTCGACGAAGCCGATCCGATGAAGATTGTCGAAACCATTGCCCGTATGGAGCCCACCTTCGGCGGCATCAATCTTGAGGATATCAAGGCGCCGGAATGCTTTGTCATTGAGGAAGAGCTGAAAAAACGCATGAATATTCCGGTACTGCATGACGACCAGCATGGTACTGCCGTCATCATGGCGGCGGCCTTTCTCAACGCCCTGTTATTACAGGAAAAGAGCATTGAAGATGTGCGCATTGTATGCCTGGGTGCCGGTGCGGCCGGTTTTGCCTGTATGAAGCTGATTGAACAGCTGGGTGCAAAACATGAAAACATCCAGTTTCTCGATCGCAAGGGCGTGATCTATCAAGGCAGAGGCGACGATCTGCCGCCGCACAAGGCCTATTTCGCCAGCGAGCGCCCCGAACACACACTGGAAGAAGCCATGAACGGCGCCGATGTCTTTATCGGCCTGTCGCAGGGTAACATGGTTTCTCCCGACATGCTGGCATCGATGGCCGAGCGCCCCATCGTCTTCGCCATGGCCAATCCCGATCCTGAAATTGCCTACGAACTGGCCATGCAAACCCGCAAGGACCTGATCATGGCAACCGGTCGCTCCGACCACCCGAATCAGGTCAATAATGTGCTCGGTTTTCCGTTTCTGTTTCGTGGCGCACTGGATGTCAGGGCCACAACTTTTAATGAAGAGATGAAAGTGGCCGCCGTACACGCGCTGGCCAAACTGGCCCGGGCAGAAGTCCCAGCTTCAGTGCTTAAGGCTTACGGCGTCAATGAACTGCGTTTCGGGCCGGAATACATCCTGCCCAAGCCCTTCGACCCCCGCCTGATTGAGGCGGTACCCGTGGCCGTAGCTCAGGCTGCGACGGATACCGGCGTGGCACGCAAACCACTCACCGATGCAGACGCCTACGGCCAGAGTCTGGCCGAGCGTATCGACTCATCAAGACTGTTTATGCGTCTGATTGTCGATAAGGCCCGCGAGAACCCGATTCGCCTGGTGCTGCCGGAGGGCGAAGATGCAACAATCATCCGTGCCGCCATCGAAATGAAGGAGTTCGGCATTGCCGAGCCTATTCTGATCGGTCGATCCGGGCGTATGCAGGAAGTCTGCCAACAGAACCAGTTCGATATCGGGGATATTGAATGCATGGACCCGTCAATCGAGGATTCACGCTTCGACAGTCTCGCCGATGCCTATTACTTCGATCGCAAGCGGCACGGTATCCTGCGTCAGGATGCTGCCAAAACACTGCGCAACGATATCAATGTCTTAGGGGCCATGCTGGTACGCCAGGGGTTTGCCGACGGTATGCTTTCCGGTCGCACGGCCCACTACCCGAATGTATTGCGCCCGATTCTCAAGGTGCTGGGGCATCATAACAGCGGACAGCACTACCATGTTTACGGTCTGTATATGATGGTCATGGAGAATGGCGCCTACTTCCTTGCCGATTGCACCGTCAATGTTGACATGAATGCGGAACAGCTGGCGGAACTGGCACACCTGGCTGCCGAGACAGCCAAATCACTCGGCTGCGAGGCGCGTGTCGGCATGGTGTCTTTCTCGAACTTCGGCAGTGTCGAACATCCCGAGACACTCAAGGTGGCTACCGCCACGCGGCTGTTGCACGAGCGTTATCCGGACATGGAAGTGGACGGCGAGATGCAAGCCGATACGGCAGTCAACGAGAGCATCCTTGGCCATTATCCGTTCTCGCGTCTGAAATCAGCTGCCAATGTACTGATCTTTCCGACCATGCAGGCCGGCAACATCACCTACAAGCTGCTGCGCGAGCTGGGCGGCGGGACGGCCATCGGCCCGGTATTGCTGGGGTTGCCTCAACAGGTCCATGTGCTGCAGACAGGGGCCTCAGTTGATGACATCGTCAACATGGCCGCCATTGCTGCAGCCCGCGCAGCCGACAGCAAACAGGCAGCAGAAACCAAAGCGACAGCAGATTAATCTCTCCCAAAAGAAAAAAGCCAGCCGCTGTATACAGCGGCTGGCTAATGCCTGATCTTATAAGTACTGGGATCTGCCTGCTGATTAACCGCGCGGCAGGAAGCTCACCGGATTGATATGCCGGCCATGCAGATGTACTTCATAATGTAAATGCGGCCCGGTTGATCGGCCTGAAGAACCGACACGGCCCAGCAACTGACTGTCATCCACGACATCACCGACCTTCACAGCCAGGCTCGACATATGGCCATAACGCGTCTTATATCCATAGCCGTGATCAACATCGACCATGTACCCGAAATCCTTCATCTTGCCGGCAAAGGTCACGACGCCACGACTGGACGCCAGTACCGGGGCGCCGAAACGATTGGCGATATCCACACCAAAATGGTTGGCAGGCTGGCCGGTAAAGGGATCGGCACGACGGCCGTAATTGGAACTTAACCAGCCACCTTCCGTTGGCCATGCATGCGGTTTCGCCTGCACCTTATTGCGCTCATTCTCCAGCATATAATCAATGGCGGCCAGTTGGGCATCCAGCTGATCAAGTCGCCCATTCATATATGTCACGCCATCATGCAGCCCGGCTTCAAGGCCGGTAAAATCAGGTTGGGTCTGGCGCGGACCACCAAAAGCGGGCCGAACACCGAAATCGAATTCGGTTTTATCCAGGGATGCAACATCAACCAGCTTTGAGCCCAGTGCATCCAGACGGGACAGGCGGGCCTGCATCTGACCAAGACTGCGCGCATAAACGGCCAACTTTTTCTGAGCCGCCGCGGTTTTATCCTGCCATGCAGTCAATTTGTTATCATAGCGTGACTGCGCGTGATCCAGCGCATGGCGGGTCTGGTCGAGCGCCATGGCCAGCCTCTCCACCTGATAAGTACTGTAAATTCCCCAGACGCCAAAAGAAGCCATGGCCAGCAGCATCAGCGATGCACTAACCAGCATTCGACGGCTGACAGAGAACCTTCGAATCTGCCCGGATTCGGGCACAAGCATTAATGAATATTTCCTCACCACCAGTGAAAACTCCTCCAAGCTCGCAACTTGCTAGCAACTCTTCAAGTACTAGTCAAGCATTACGCAATGGGCCGTCGCAGCTCATGCCGTGCGTTATTTTGAAAATCCATTCACGATTTGACGCCATGCTGCAAGTTTCTATTCTTGCCAACATGACATCTGCACCGGCATCTCCTGATTCCCTTTCCATCTTCCGTCATTGCATCCAGCAATGCCTGCATGGCGCCATGCAGGCAGAACAGCAAAGCGATTTTCAACCCTACCTCGGACTGCTTGGAGGGTCGGATCATGGCTTCACTGCTGTTCTGCAGATTCCGGCTACGGCATTGTCGGGCAACCCTGCCCCGGACAGCATGCTATGCAATAGCGTGGCTTCTTTCTGCCAGCGCTTTGCGCTGAGTGCCTGCTTTGTTACCCGGGACAGCCGAGACACAGCCTCCGATCAGCTTCGTGCCGGACTGACGCGCTGGCTGGACAATCAGGGCCTCAGCACCCCCTCCCTGTATGCTGAACTAGAAATGACGCATGCAGGCCGCTTGGAAATCCACTGTTATGCAGCGGATGGCCGCGAAATCCCCCTGTCCATGCAGGAAGATGGAAGCCTGTACCCGCAGTCGGCAAGTCATTAGGCTTAGCGCATGCGCATTTGCCATATCGGACTCAATCACAAGACAGCTCCGGTCGAACTCCGGGAACGCCTTGCTGTGGCTCAAGCGGATATTGCCGGGATTCTTCAGGAACAGATCAGGCATCCGGCCATCCGGGAGGCGGCACTGCTGTCAACCTGTAACCGGGTTGAAATGACCGTGGTCACGCACGAGCCCGAATCCGCTATTGCCGCCGTACATGAATGGTTCGCAAATACAGCCGGCATGGAACTGGATGAGGTGTGCGAGCATTTGTATTCGTACACCACCGATGATGCGATCCGGCACCTGTTTGCCGTAGCCTCGGGGCTCGATTCACTGGTGCTCGGTGAGCCTCAGATCCTCGGACAGGTAAAATCATCTTATGAGCATGCCCTTGCAGCCCGCACGGCCGGCCATGTGCTGCATCGCCTGTATCAATCCACCTTTGCCGCCGCCAAGCGCGCACGCAGCGAAACGGAAATCGGCAAACAGGCTGTCAACATCTCATCATGTGCTGTGGAACTCGCCAAACATATTTTTGGCAATCTGGCCGGCAAGACCGTACTGCTGATCGGCGCCGGTGAAATGGCCGAGCTGGCTGCCCGCCATCTGCACGGCAATGGTTGTACCGATATCCTGGTAGCCAACCGCACCCTGGAGCGGGCCAGGAGCCTGGCTATTGAATTCGGCGGTCATGCCCTGACACTTGATCAGCTGGATAATTACCTTGATCGCGCCGATATTATTCTTTCCAGCACAGGAGCCAGCACCTTTGTGCTGCTGCCTGATGCAATTGCCAGGGCTGCAGGCAAACGCAAAGGCTCGCCGATCTTCCTCGTCGACATTGCCGTACCGCGCGATATCGATCCACGCATTGCCGATATTGATGATGTCTATCTCTATGATATTGATGACCTGCAGCAGGTTGTACAGGGCAATGTTGAACACCGTCAGGAACAGGCCGAAGCAGCCCGCGCCCTGCTTGAGCAGGAAGCCCTGTCTTTTCTCGGCTGGCTGAAATCCCTGGAGTCGGTACCGCTAATTCGCAGTATCCAGCAACAAATGGAAGCGCGCCGCATCGAAGAAATTGATAAAGCACAACGTTATTTGAAGGACCTGACCCCCGAGCAGATGGAGCTGTTTGAGCGCTTCAGCCGCTCCATCATGAAGCGCTTCATGCACCCCGCCCTGCAAACCCTGAAGTCCCTGCCTGATGATATCGAAGGTGACCTGCTCATGGGTGCCGCATCACGTCTGTTCGACCTGAAAGACAGCAAGGTCACGGATATCACCAGGGCCAAGGAGAAAAATGAACAGTCGCCTGGATAATATTCTGCAGCGCAAACAGGAACTGACCATTCTGCTTTCCGACCCTGATGTTACATCCGATCAAAGCCGCTACACTGAAATATCCAGGGAGTTTTCCAATATTGAACCGGTTGCCGAAGAAGCGGAACGTTTTCTGTCGCTGCAACAACATCTGCGGGAAAATCAGGAACTTCAGCAAGACCCGGATTGTGACAAGGATCTGCGGGAGTTGGCCGAAGTTGAAATTCGTGAACTCAAACAGGCACTGGAGGAAAGCGATCAGCGCCTGACCCTGCTGCTGCTACCCAGAGATCCGAACGATGATCGTAATATCATCCTGGAAATCCGGGCTGGTACGGGTGGTGATGAAGCAGCCCTGTTTGCGGCCGATCTGTTTCGCATGTACTCGCGTTATGCCGAGCAACTGGGCTACAAAGTCGATATCCTTTCCGCCAGTGATACCGGCATTGGCGGCTATAAGGAACTGATTGCCCAGATAACCGGCCAGGGGGCTTTTTCACGCTTTAAATTCGAATCCGGAACCCACCGGGTTCAGCGCGTGCCGGAAACGGAGTCAGGTGGTCGCATTCACACCTCGGCCTGTACTGTGGCCATCCTGCCGGAAGCCGATGATGTCGAGGTGAATATTCGTCCCGATGACATCCGCATTGATGTGTACAGGGCGTCGGGGGCCGGAGGACAGCACGTCAACAAGACCGAATCCGCGGTGCGTATCACCCACCTTGCCACGGGCATCGTCGTTACCTGTCAGGATCAGGCCAGCCAGCACAAAAACAAGGCTCAGGCCATGAAGGTATTGCAGGCACGCCTGCTCGACAAGGAACAGTCCGAAGCCAGTGCCGAACGGGCTGAAGCCCGTAAGGATATGATTGGCTCCGGTGATCGCTCCGAACGCATCCGCACCTATAATTTCCCCCAGGGCCGTATCACCGACCACCGTATCAACCTGACCCTGTATAAGCTGGAACAGATCCTGAACGGCGACATGAATGAGTTGATTGATGCACTGCTCACCCATCATCGGGCAGAGCTGCTGGCCGCCCAGACGCCCCGCTGAGCCGGCCATGCTGGCCCGCGATCTCCTGTACTCCTCGGCCAAGCGCCTGACGCTTGCCGGTGCAGATGCCCCGCGACTGGATGCCGAGCTGCTGCTCATGCATGCATGGCAATGTGATCGAATCGAACTGATCGACCGCAGTCAGCAGGAAGTGCCGGATAAGATCAGACAGGCATTTAAGGCACTGCTTGAGCGACGCCTGCAGCGAGAACCACTGGCCTATATCCTGGGCGAAAAGGAATTCTGGTCGCACCGTTTTATTGTCACTCCCGATGTACTGATTCCACGCCCGGAAACCGAACATCTGATCGAGGCTATGCTCAAATGCTTTCCCAGCCGGGAGCAAGCATACCGCTTTTGCGATATCGGAACCGGCTCCGGCTGCATTGCCGTCACTCTGGCCTGCGAATACCCGCAGGCACATGTCATCGCCACGGATATTTCGCATGCAGCTCTTGAGGTGGCCAGACAGAATGCTGCCAGCCACGGTGTGACAGATCGCATGGATTTCCTTGGTGGCGACATGTTGAGCCCGCTGGCGGGTCATTCCGACTTGCAGGATGCCATCATTTCCAACCCCCCTTATGTAGCCCTGGCGGAAATGGCCGAACTGGACAGAGAACTGGCCTTTGAGCCCCGCCATGCTTTAACCGATGAAGGCAAAGGGCTGCACTTCCTGCAGCAGATTGTTGATGATGCCCCCCGGCTGCTTAAACCCGGCGGCTATGTGATACTGGAAACCGGGCCCTGCGGGCTTCCCTCAGCTTCGGATACGCTGACACTGCATGAGAATATCTGCGATCTGGCAGGGCATCTGCGTGGTGCTGTTTACCAACGACGCCCTTAGCCTGAACTATTCATAAACGTCCGTATTTGATGGTAAGAGTAAGTTGTCTTGTCGCAAATGCAGGTTTCAGCATGTGATTCATGGTTTGTGCAGAGGAATGGTCCTTCTTTTTACCGGCGGTTTCAAGATCGAAGTGCAACACGCCTGATATTTTGTTCGTAGTATTCACGGAAATCGAAGCCGGGCAAGAATAGCTCTGCAGGACATCGATATCCGAGGCTCTTACGCGGCCTGGTATTGAGCTTCAGCGCAATCT
>JAJRTF010000105.1 GCA_021545585.1 Zetaproteobacteria bacterium | reverse complement strand
CTCAATACCAGGCCGCGTAAGAGCCTCGGATATCGATGTCCTGCAGAGCTATTCTTGCCCGGCTTCGATTTCCGTGAATACTACGAACAAAATATCAGGCGTGTTGCACTTCGATCTTGAAACCGCCCTGTCTTTCTTTGGCTTGCAGCGCCTGTTGCACTGGCCAGCGATGCTGATATCGGCTCGATGGCCCAAATAATCATACATTTGAACCATTATCCAAGCGCCGGTGAAAAGCAGCAACTGACCGGAATTATCCATGATAATCACGCAACAGCCGGAGAAAAGGTACTGGCGGGGGCGCTGATGCACATGCAGCACTCCGTTCAGGGAGATGATGCAGCAGCCCTTCGGGCGCTGATATCGGATACTCATGCAAGCCCGGATGAGCGGGAACTGGCGTATATTTTACTTGGCATCACCCATCATCTATCTGCGGATGACAAACGGCGGCTGCAGACCCTGGAGCATTGACCCTTCGATTGAGACCAGCCAGTCACAGCTGTCGAGAGCACCGGGTTCATCGCCTGTTTAGCGCTTCAGCCCCTCGCTGCCGACAGGCTTTCTAGGGGCGGAAAACCAGGCACGACAACGGCGGCAAGGTGATGCAGATCGAATGCGGCTGATCCATCCAGGGCTGCGCTTCCGAGTTCACGCCGCCGGCATTGCCGATGTTTGAACCGCCGTACACTTCCGAATCGGTATTCATGATCTCCCTGTAGCTGCCGGCCACAGGCACGCCAAGGCGATAATTGCCGCGCGGTACGGGGGTCAGATTCAGGACGACAACAACCGGCCCGCCATTCTTGTCACGGCGGATAAAGCTCAGCGTGGATTGATCGGCATCGTTGCAGTCCACCCACTGGAAGCCCGCTCCGTCAAAATCAACCTCATGCAATGCCGGCACATCCTTATACAGGTGATTCATATCGCGCATCATCAGCTGCAGGCCACGGTGCGGCATAAAGTTGGACTGATCCCAGGATAGCGATGTATCGAAATTCCATTCCGGCCACTGACCGAATTCCAGGCCGTTAAACATCAGCTTCTTGCCCGGATGTGTATACATGAATGCATACAGCAGGCGAAGATTGGCGAATTTCTGCCAGTCATCACCCGGCATCTTCTCGGGCATCGAGCCCTTGCCATGCACGACCTCGTCATGGGAGAACGGCAGGATGAAATTCTCGGTAAAGGCATAGACCATCGAGAAGGTCACCTCATGATGATGATAAGTGCGATGCACCGGCTCATGCTCGAAGTATGACAATGTGTCATTCATCCAACCCATATTCCACTTCATCGTGAAACCAAGCCCACCGAGATAGGTCGGACGCGACACCATCGGCCATGAGGTCGATTCCTCGGCCATGGTCACCGCACCGGGAAAGCGCTCATGCACCAGACAGTTGAACTGCTTCAGGAATTCAACTGCCTCCAGATTCTCACGACCGCCGAATTTATTCGGTGTCCACTCACCCTCCTCGCGGGAATAATCCAGATACAGCATAGAAGCCACCGCATCCACGCGCAGGCCATCCAGATGATATTCATCAAGCCAGAACAGAGCCGAAGCAATGAGGAAATTGCGCACCTCGTTACGGCCGAAATTGAAGATATAGGTGCCCCAGTCCTTGTGCTCACCAAGACGCGGATCCTCGTGCTCATACAGCGGCGTACCGTCGAAACGGGCTAGGCCATGCGCATCCTTGGGGAAATGTGCCGGCACCCAATCGAGGAAAATACCGATCTTATGCTGATGACAGTAATCGACAAAATAACGGAAATCATCGGGCGTGCCGAAACGACTGGTCGGGGCAAAATAACCCACCGTCTGATAACCCCATGAGCCGTCAAACGGATGCTCTGTGATGGGCATCAACTCGATATGCGTGTATCCCATCCATTCGCAGTATTCAACCAGCTGATGCGCTGCTTCACGGTAGCTCAGGTATTCGCTGCCATCGCCGCCACGCCGCCACGAACCGAGATGCACTTCATAGATGCTCATCGGCTTATCGGCACCCTGTGCATCGGGGCGCGCCTTCATCCATGCATTGTCATGCCACTGATACTTCTTCGCATCATGCACCACACTGGCTGTGGCTGGGCGCAGCTCCATCTGCTGGGCATAGGGATCGGTCTTTTCAAAGACGCTCTGGTCCTTGCCGCGAATCTCGAATTTGTAGACCTCGCCTTCGCACAGGCCGGGAATAAAGATTTCCCATACACCGGATGAGCCACGCACGCGCATTTGATGTTCGCGCCCGTCCCAGTGGTTGAAGTTGCCGATCACACTGACGCGCTCAGCCGATGGCGCCCATACAGCGAAGCCGACACCGGACACGCCCTCATGCTGGCGCACATGCGCACCCATGATATTGTATTTCTCGTAGTGATTGCCTTCACCGATCAGGTGGAGATCCATATCGCCGAGAATCGTGCCGAAGCGATAAACATCCTCTTCTTCCCACTGGTGCCCTTCCTTATTCTCAATGCGCAGGCGATAGGCGCTGTCGAAGCCACCCCCCTTCCATGTCAGCTCGAAGAAATCCGTGCCCTCCAGGCGCGGCATCGCAACAGCCTTCCCCTTCTCTGGCAGCAGCCACATCTTTTCCGCCCGCGGCTTAAAGGCCCGCACAACAACACCGGATTTGGCTGCAGGATGGCGGCCCAGCCAGCCGAACGGATCATGACTGCGCGCCTCCAGAATGGCCCAGGCTTCGTTGGATAAATTCTTTTTAGCACTCATGGCAAATCCTCTTCATTCAGTATGTACAAGCTGCCGACAGGCCGGTTTCATGGTTTTCCTGCATCAGGTGATAACTGTCGGCTTGTCACGGCCGGTCAACTGCTTCAGGTGCGATACATAATCCGCTGCTGCAATCAGATCGGCCAGAGCATCCTGCGCATCCAGGCCGTGTCTGGATGCATCCGCCTCATAGGATTCCAGATACAGGCGTACCGTTGCACCGCTGGTGCCGGTGCCGGACAGGCGGAAAATGATGCGTGAGCCATCCTCAAACAGGATGCGTACGCCCTGATTCGAGCTCACACTGCCATCCACCGGATCGGTATAGGAAAAGTCATCACAGGCCTGAACCACCCGATGGGCAAGCGACTGGCCGGTCAGACTGTCGAACTGGCTGCGCACATTCTGCAACACCCTGGCTGCCGCATCGGCATCCACACCCTCGTAATCGTGGCGCGAATAATAATTGCGCCCGAACTTCTGCCAGTGGGCCTGCACAATATGGCCCACCGTATCCTGACGTACCGCCAGAATATTGAGCCAGAACAGCACGGCCCACAGACCGTCCTTTTCACGCACATGATTCGAGCCCGTACCGAATGACTCCTCGCCACACAGGGTCACCCTGTCGGCATCCATCAGGTTGCCGAAGAACTTCCAGCCGGTCGGAGTCTCATAGCAGTCCAGCCCCATCGCTTCGGCCACGCGGTCAGCTGCTGCCGAGGTGGGCATCGAGCGGGCTATACCGGCAATGCCACCCTGATAACCGGGCGCTGCATCGGCATTGGCGGCCAGCACGGCCAGCGAATCACTCGGCGTCACAAAGAAATGATTGCCGAGAATCATATTGCGATCGCCATCACCATCGGAAGCGGCGCCGAAATCGGGGGCGGCATCGCCATACATCTTCTCCACCAGCTCATGCGCATAGGTCAGGTTTGGATCGGGATGACCGCCGCCGAAATCCTCTTTCGGCTCACCGTTCATTACCGTGCCGGCAGGCGCGCCGAGCATGCCCTCGATAATGGCTTTTGCGTAAGGCCCGGTGACAGCATGCATGGCATCAAAAGCCATACGGAAATCGCCTGCCAGCATGGTACGGATCGCATCGAAATCGAACAGCGACTGCATCAGCTCGGCATAGTCCGCCACTGGGTCAATCACCTCAACCTGCATATCGCCCACCTCAAACGAGCCGACAGCATCAAGGTCGATATCATCCGCAGCCAGTGTGCGGTAAGCATTGATATCCTGCGTGCAGGCATAGATCGCCTCGGTCACGGATTCAGGCGCCGGGCCGCCGTTGCCGATATTGTACTTGATGCCGAAATCCTCGTCCGGGCCGGCCGGATTATGGCTGGCCGACAGAATCAAGCCGCCAAAGGCCTTGTACTTGCGAATCACACAGGATGCCGCCGGGGTGGACAGGATGCCGCCCTGACCGACCCGCACCCGGCCGAAGCCGTTGGCGGCAGCCATTTTGATAATGGTCTGGATGGCCGTGCGGTTGTAAAAACGGCCATCGCCGCCGACAACCAGGGTTTTGCCGGCAAAGTCGCCAATGGCATCAAAGGTGGATTGTACAAAATTTTCCAGATAATGGGGCTGCTGAAATACCTTGACCTTTTTTCTCAGGCCCGAGGTGCCGGGTCGCTGGCCTTCGAATGGTCTAGTCTTCACCTGCTTGATCTGCATTTGCCCCCTCCTGAGTACGGCGGACACTACCCCAAGCGCGGTTCAAAAGCATCCCGACAATACGCCTCCGGACACAGCTGCATAAAATAAAACGGGGAAATAATACGTTTCGTTGATCCCCTATGCCTGCTAGCATGCGCTTGCTTATTTCAATACCCACGCTTGCGATTGATGCCTGCTGAAATCGGAATAATTGCAAACAACCCGGGGAGGTGGCCATGGGCCTGCAGATGGAACGAAATATCAGTAAGCTGACAGCGAACACAGTAGCGCTGGTGCTTGCCGGAGGACGCGGCTCGCGTCTGAAAGCACTGACCGACTGGCGGGCCAAGCCGGCAGTTCCCTTCGGCGGCAAGTTCCGCATTATCGATTTCCCCATGTCCAACTGCATTAATTCCGGCATCCGCCGCATCTCGGTGGTCACGCAGTACAAATCACATTCGCTGCAGCGCCATCTGCAGCGCGGCTGGAGCTTCCTTTCCGGTCAGTTCGGCGAATTCATGGAAGTGCTGCCGGCCCAGCAGCGTACCGGTGAAGGCTGGTACGAAGGCACGGCCGATGCGGTATATCAGAATCTGGATATTATCCGTCATTATAATCCCGATTATGTGGTGGTTCTGGCCGGCGACCATATTTACAAGATGGACTATGGTAAAATGGTGGCTGCGCATGCGGCCAAGGGCGCAGACATTACCGTCGGCTGTATCCCGGTCGATATGGAGGAGGCCAAGGCCTTCGGCGTGATGGCCATCGACGATGACAGCCGTATCGTCGAATTTGCAGAAAAGCCGGAACATCCGAAACCAATGCCTGATGATAATGCCCGTGCCCTGGCTTCGATGGGGATCTATGTCTTCTCCACCGACTACCTGCGCCGCCGTCTGCGCGAAGATGCTGCAGATGAGTCATCCACGCATGATTTCGGCCATGACCTTATTCCGCATGCCATTAAACATGACAATGCCTTTGCCTTCCGCTTCATGCAGGCCAATACCGGCTCGCCCGGCTACTGGCGCGATGTCGGCACCATTGATGCTTACTGGGAAGCCAACATCAATCTGGCCGGCCTGACGCCGGAACTGGACATGTATGACAAGGACTGGCCGATCTGGACCTATCAGGAACAGTTGCCACCTGCCAAGTTTGCCTTTGATGATGATGATCGCCGCGGCCATGCGGTCGATTCACTGATCTCCGGCGGCTGCCTGATTACCGGTTCCACTGTGCGCGGCTCCGTTCTGTTCTCAAGCGTGCGCGTGCATTCCTATTCCAGCATTGAGGATTCTGTCATTCTGCCCGATGTTGAAATCAAGCAGAATTGCCGCATCAGGCGCTGCGTGATCGACAAAGGCGCACTGATTCCGGAAGGCACAGTGATCGGTGAAAATGCCGAGGAGGATGCCAAGCGTTTTTATGTCAGTGAAAACGGCATTGTTCTTGTCACGCCCGAAATGCTGGGACAGAATCTGCACGAGGTTTGATATTCACGACATCTCTGTTCTTGAACATCTGCAGCGGTCGGGCATGCCCCGGCCGCTGAATGTTTTCCCATTGAGATACGTGGAATACAGAATATGAAAGAAGCAGCAAAAAATCCGAATAAACTGGGAGCAACAATGACCCGTCCTCTATCCGTTGTCTTTTACTGGCACATGCATCAGCCCTTTTACCGTGAAGCCGATACCGGCCGCTATCATCTGCCCTGGGTTTATCTGCATGCCATGAAGGATTACACCGACATGGCGGTGATCCTCGAGCAGAATCCCGAGGCCCGCGCAGTGGTTAATTACGTGCCATCGCTGACCGCCCAGATTGATGATTATGCCACCAGTCTGCGTCTGTTTCTGGATGGTATCTTCAACGAGCTCTCCGACCCGCTGCTTGCCGCTCTGGCCAATGACAAAGGCTCCTATTCAACCAGTGAGCGGGATTATCTGCTTGAAACCTGCTTCCGCCTGAATCATGAACGCAACCTGCATCGTTATCCGTCCTACAGCCGCCTGTTCAATCTGGCCGAACATGCCAAGGCACACGATGGTGCGGCCTATCTCGGCGGCAATTATTTCACCGATCTGGTAACCTGGTATCACCTGGCATGGCTGGGTGAGACCGTACGCCGCAATAACTTCGTTGCCCGCAGGCTGATCGAAAAGGGCCGCGACTTCAGCTATCAGGATCGCCGCGACCTGCTTACCCTGATTGCCGGCCTGTTGTCCGAAATTCCCGAAAGGCATCGCAAACTGGTTGAGGCCGGACGCATTGAACTGACCACCACCCCGTATGCCCATCCGATTATCCCGCTAATGCTGGATTTTGAGTCGGCGCAGGCCACCGTGCCGGATGCGCTGATTCCGGATGAACCTTACCCCGGCGGCAGGGAGCGTGCCATTGAACACATCGCCATGGCACGCCAGAGCCATGAAAAGCTGTTTGGTCATATTCCATCGGGTGTGTGGCCGGCCGAGGGTGCGGTTTCCGAAGACACCCTGGCCTTGCTCGGTGAGGCCGGCTTCGGCTGGTGTGCCACCGGTGAATCGGTACTGCATCATTCCCTTGAATTCAATCTGCGCGAACAGCAGGGCAACCGCGATCTGTATCACCCGTGGCTGGTCGGCAAGGACGAGCAGGAGATCAGCTGTTTCTTCCGCGATGACCGCTTGTCCGATCTGATCGGCTTTGAATATTCCCGCTGGGGCACTGAAGATGCGATCGCCAATTTCATGCATGAGCTTGCCGACATCCATCACCGTACCCAGGGTATGGAGGCACCTGTTGTTTCCATTATCATGGATGGTGAAAATGCATGGGAACATTTCGATCAGAATGGACTGCCTTTCCTTGAGGGGCTGTATCAGGCAATCGCCGATCATGAAGATTATTCACTGACCACCTTCAGTGAATATCTGGCCGAGACCCCGGCCACCCAGCGCCTCAAGCACATGACCCCCGGCTCATGGGTGTATGGCAACCTGTCCACATGGATCGGCGACAAGGCCAAAACACGCGGCTGGGAATTGCTGATCGAGGCCAAAAAAGCCTATGACAGCCATATCGAGGCCCTGAGCCCCGAACAGAGAGAGGCCGCAGCCGAACAACTGCGTATCTGCGAGGGTTCGGACTGGTGCTGGTGGTTCGGTGATTATAATCCGGGCGCAGCAGTACGCGATTTCGATCGTCTGTACCGCCAGCATCTGGCCAAGCTGTATCAGATGCTCGGGCTGCCCCAGCCAACGTCACTCAGTGAATCAATCGCCAGGGGCGGCGGCGATGCCGAAGGCGGTGGCGCCATGCGCCGCGGTGGAGCTGATTCTTGATCAAGCACATCGAATCCAAACATGACTAGCTGGCTGGATCGCCGACGCTCGGCGGTTCTCCTGCACCTGACTTCGCTTCCCGGCCCTTTTGACAAGGGTGTGCTGGGTGAAGAGGCCCGGCTGTTCATTGATCGCATGGCTACAGCCGGCTTCAGCGTCTGGCAGTTCCTGCCGCTGGGGCCGACACATGCACATGGATCACCGTATGAAAGCCTGTCTTCCTTTGCCGGCAACCCCGATCTTCTGGATATGCGCGAGTGCGTGAAGTTCGGCTGGTTGCGCGCCGACGCACTGCTTGATTCGCATGTAGAACAGTGCCGGCAGGCGGCCATCGGATTCTGGCGCCATGTCGAGCGCGAGCCGGAACTGGCGCAGGCTGTCAGCGCCTTCAAACAGGCCCATGCCGACTGGCTGGATGATTATGCTCTGTTCGCAGCACTCAAACAGGTCTATCGCAACCGTCCGTGGTGGGAATGGCCGGATGCATTGCGTGATCGGGAACCCGGGGCTCTGCGTCAGGCGCGTATCAATTATGCCGATCAGGTCAACCAGTGCATCTTTGAACAACTGCTGTTCGATCGCCAGTGGCAGGCGCTGAAGAAGCATGCCGAGGCACGGGGCGTCCAGTTGTTCGGCGATCTGCCGATTTACGTCGCGCACGATTCCGCCGATGTATGGACGAGTCAATCCTGTTTTACCATCAACCGTATCGGCCTGTGCGATGAGGTGGCCGGCGTGCCGCCGGATTATTTCTCCGAGACCGGCCAGCGCTGGGGCAACCCCCTGTATCGCTGGGAAACCATGCAGGCTGACGGTTTTCAGTGGTGGATCAGGCGCGTTGGCCGCCAGCTCCAGCGCATGCATATGCTGCGCATTGACCATTTCCGCGGCCTGGAGGCCTACTGGGCCATTCCCGGCAACAGTGAGGATGGCGTTATCGGTGAATGGCAGGAAGCGCCCGGCATGGAACTACTGCAGGCACTTAAGGACAAGTTCGGCTCACTGCCACTGATCGCTGAGGATCTCGGCATTATCACCGACAAAGTCACCGCCCTTCGCGAAGCCTTCGGCCTGCCCGGCATGAAAATCCTGCAATTCGCCTTCGGCAGCGATACGGATAATCCGTACCTGCCCGTCAACCACGAAGAAAACAGCGTGGTGTATACCGGCACGCACGATAACGACACCACCATGGGCTGGTTTGATTCCACCGATGAAGACACCAGAGCCAAGGCACTGAAGATACTGAATGTCGAGCCTGAAGGTATGCCATGGGCACTGATCGACTGTGCGCTGGCCTCTCCTGCTCGCCTGTCGGTCATCCCCATGCAGGATTTGCTTGCACTCGGATCAGATGCCCGCTTCAACACCCCCGGCACGCTGGACGGTAACTGGCAATGGCGCATGGAGAGCATTCCCGAAGCCGATGCCGAATGCTGGCAACGTTCGCTTGAACTGAATCAAAAATACCGGCGCAGCTAATTTCCCAATGAATCAGCGCTCATATCGGTGAGATAAGCATCACTGGCAAAAGCAGTGGCCGACATCAACCCCTCGCCATCCTGCCAGACCACCTTGGGGCATCCAGTAGCGAACCCACAACTTTGCCGAGCAATCTATATGGCCACCCGTATAAAATAAGCCAGACCAATCAGTGGTATCAAGGTCGAACTGCTTCTTCCGCTTCTCCGCATTCCTCACACCCATACCCACACCAACCGCGGCTGTCACAGCAGAAACCACATGGCTGTTCGAGCCCACCGTTTTGTTACGGGCCTGATCAAACAGAAGTCCCGCACCAGCGATAGCTGCGGGCGTATTGCTTGATGGATGTTCAGTGACAGCGCCTTTACTGGCCTGTTCCGGAAGCACTTTTTCGCCACCAAGCTCCAGCCACGCTTCCACCACACCAGCATCCCATTTTGTACGCGACATATCGACATGCACATCCAGCATGCCTTCCTCTACCCGGCGCAGCTCAATATCGAATTCAAATCCACCCCATTCATGCTCACTTTGGCAGACACCGTTTTGGAAGCCCTGTTTGGCAGACACTCCGCTTGTTGTTTCTGTATGATGGCCCGTCGCACAAGAGGTAAGAAGGGCAAGCAGGATACATAGCGATATTTTCCTTAAAAATAGCATTATCATGTTTTCATTCCCCCTCTACTAATTAGTGCGAAGCTAATGCGTAGGCTTTGGTATTGAAGAATACATCATGGTGTATGCTACCGCCACACGAGTTCCGACCCTAATATATGCACACAGATCAATCGTTAACCATCAGTGCAATTCAAAGGAAAGGCAGAGCTTCGATTCTCTGCAAAATGGCAACTGTGGGAAACCACGCGCAATTAGACAACAATACTTAATCTTCCCGCCTGACAAAGCGGATAATCTGGCGACGGGCTTTTTTGTCCGGGCGTTTCATGGGTGCGGGCGCGCTGTCCGCATGCATGCAGCGAAGCTCCTGTTGCTGTTCCCTGGCTTTCAGGCTGGCCTCGGTTTCGGCATAAAGCGTCCGAGCAATGGCGGCTGAACCGCGTTTCTCGGCCAGGCCCGTGATCTCGAGTGTAAATGTTTCATGTCCGCGCACAATCACCAGCGTATCGCCGCACTCCACCTGTTTTGAGGGCTTGGTGCGCTCACCGTTCAGCTGCACATGGCCGGCGTTAACCATGTCGGTGGCCAGTCCGCGCGTTTTGAAGAAACGGGCGGACCACAGCCATTTGTCAATGCGCACGCCCATCGAGTTCTCTAGCTGATACCCAGCATCTTGCGCATGGCGGCCATATGATCCTCGGCCTCCTGCCTGGCCTCATCACTGTCGGTATCCTTATCCACCCAGCGCAGCACCGACTGATCGGCCTCGTGCAGGAAGGGTGACGGAGCTGTTTTTTCCTTCTGGCCGAAACGCGTGCGCACCCGCGCATAGCTCAGGGTTAACTGAAAGCGCGCCCGCGTCATCGCCACATACATCAAGCGCCGCTCCTCCTCCATGCGATCTTCCTGCAAGGCATTCTGATGCGGAAAATTGCCGTCCTCCATACCGATCACATACACATGATCGAATTCCAGCCCCTTGGCGGCATGCACCGTCATCAGGCGAACCTGTGCCGACGGGTCATCATCATCCTTATCGGCCAGCAGGAAGATATGCTGCAGGAAATCACTCAGATTGCCGCTGTCCCCGGCATGGCTCAGCCACCAGCGGCGCAGCTCCATCAGATTGCCCATACGCCGCTCGGCCATATCCTCATCATCGGCTTCAGCGCGAATGGCGTCCTCCAGACGGGTGAAATCCAGCACCGCATCGAAGGCTTCATCCGGCTCATTGTGCTCAAACTGAAACTCCAGTGCCGTCATCAGCTCACCGAACTCGCGCAGGCTATCGCCGCGCCGGTGCACCAGATCATCATGCCTGCACGCCTCAAGCAATGAGCACTGATGCTGCATGGCAAAATCGCCAAGCTCTCCAAGCGCCTTGTCCCCGATGCCCCGACGCGGCCGGGCAATGGCGCGCATAAAGGCCATATCGTCGTCCGGATTGGCAATCAGTCGCAAATAGGCCAGCAGATCCTGAATCTCGGCCCGGTCGAAAAATGACAGGCCGCCGCTGACATGATAAGGAATCGCCGCTTCGCGCAGGGCCAGCTCGACAGCCCGCGACTGGTAGGATGCGCGATACAGCACACAGAAACCGTCCCAGTGCACCGCGGAGATGGCATGCCGGGCGCGAATATCACCCGCTACCCGCCGCGCTTCCTCCTCAGGGTTCGGCGACTCCCAGACACGCACCGGCTTCCCCTGGCCGATATTCGAACGCAGGGTTTTGCCCATACGCTCGGTGTTTTTCTCGATCAGGGAATTGGATGCCTGCAGAATCGAGGCTGTGGAGCGATAGTTCTCCTCCAGCCGAATCACGGTCAGGGAAGGGAAATCCCGCTGTAGCTGAAACAGATTTTTCACCTCCGCACCGCGCCAGCCGTAAATGGACTGATCATCATCTCCCACCACGGTCAGGTTGCCGGCTTCCGGCATCAGCAGGCGAATCCACTCATACTGAACCCGCGAGGAATCTTGATACTCATCCACCAGCAGGTGCCGGGCACGCTGTCGCCACAGGGCCTGCACATCGGCATGTTCAGACATCAGGCGAATCGGCAATACCAGAAGATCATCGAAATCCACCGCATTCATACGCTGCAACAGTTCATCATAACGTTCGCGGATGGCCGCCAGCTTATTCTCGGACACATCAAGAAGCCCGTTCTTGAGCTGCGATACCCGGCCCAGTATCCGATCCACCTGATCGGCATCGGCCGGCAGCTTCATATCGCCAAGCACGGATTTCATGGCCGATTTCTGCTCGGCCCCGGCAAATACCGACACATGTGAACGGCGTCCTGCCAGTTTCGCATGCTCACGCACCATCGCCAGCCCCAGGGCATGGAAGGTACAGATGCGCAAGGCATCGGCCTTGTCTCCGAGACGGTCCTTCAAACGCTGGCGCATTTCCCTGGCGGCCTTGTTGGTAAAGGTCACCGCAGTAATCGCATCCTCGGGAACATCGCGCTCAACCAGCGCCGCAATACGTTCGGTGATGACACGGGTTTTGCCCGAGCCTGCCCCGGCCAGCACCAGCAGCGGCCCACCACGATGGAATACGGCGCGATACTGCTCATCATTGAGCTGTGAATCTGTTTTACGGGATGACATCTGGCCCGGCAGACTAGAAGACTGTCGGGCATAGGCAAGCTATAGCCGAATGACAGAAAGCAATCAGAGGCATGGCCCCGAATTCAGGCAGATGGAAGCTTATTCGGACAATTGCAGCGTGCGCTCAAGCTCCAGCAAACTGTCATCAAAGTTATCATTGATAATCTGGAAATGGGCTTCATGTGCATGCGCCATTTCGGCTTCGGCAGCAGCCACGCGTTTTTCGACCACGTCGGCATCATCCTGGCCGCGGCCTGTCAGTCGCTTGCGGAGTTCTTCAACGGACGGCGGCAGAATAAACACACGTATGGACTGCGGCATACGGTCAGCCACCTGAGCTGCACCCTGCCAGTCGATTTCCAGCAGCACGTATTTCCCGTCCGCCAGCAACCGTTCAACATCGGACTGGCGCGTGCCGTAAAGATTGCCGTGCACCAGAGCCGATTCCAGAAAGGCTCCCTCATCACGCTGCTGCTCGAAGCTGGGCCAGTCCAGAAAATGATACTCGCGCCCGTCTTTCTCACCGGGCCTTGGCTGCCGGGTCGTGCAGGAAACAGACAATTGCAGTTCCGAGTGACGCTCAAGCAATGCCGCACAGAGGCTGGATTTTCCGGCGCCCGACGGGCCGGAGACAATAAACAGCCGTCCGCTCATGCGTGCTTCCCCGTCAGACGCTCATACTTGGCCTGTAGCTCTTCCCTGCTTTCGGTCCGCTCGGGATTCAACGGAATGCAGTCCACTGGGCAAACCATCTGGCACTGGGGCGCATCGAAATGCCCGACACATTCGGTACAGCAATCAGGATCAATTTCGAAGATCTCCTCGCCCTCGTAAATGGCCAGGTTCGGACATTCCGGCTCGCATACCGCACAATTGATGCAGTCATCGGTGATAATCAATGCCATGGCTCAGCATCCGTCCTTCGCCGGCCGGCTATGCAATTTCCCTGTCCATCTCGCCGCTTTTCAGCCTGGCCATGTATTCCTTCAGCGCCGAAGCCACTTTATCCTGCAACAGGTACAGCGCCAGAAAGTTCGGGAAAGCCATCGACAATAGCAGTAGATCGCTGAAATCAAGAATATTACCGGCACTGATCAGCGAGGCAAGCACCACAAACATCAGGAAAATAATGCGATAGGTCATGGAAAAGCGTTCGCCGAACACGTAGGTCCAGCAGCGCTCGCCGTAGTAAGACCAGGAGATCATCGTCGAATAGGCGAACAGCACCACGGACACCGACAGGATGACCGGAAACCATGAGATCACGGAACCGAAAGCCACGGCGGTCAGTGCCGCACCCTTGCTGGCCTCAACCAGCGCATGATGCTCGGGTGCATTCCATACCCCTGTCAGAATAATCACCAATGCGGTCATGGTGCAGATGATCACCGTATCAATAAACGGCTCATACAGCGCCACAAACCCCTGACGGACGGGGTACTTCACCGATGCAGCTGAATGAGCAATGGCTGCCGAACCGATGCCCGCCTCACTGGAGAATGCCGCACGCTTGAATCCCTGCACCAGTACGCCGATCATGCCGCCCGCCACCGCTGTCGGCGCAAATGCCTCCGTTACAATCAGCGTCAGCGCAGCGGGAACATCAACCGCATGTGAAATCACGATCCACAGGCAGGCCGACAGATAAATAAACACCATGGTCGGCACAATGGCTTCCGCCGCGTGGGCGATGCGCTTGATGCCGCCGATAATAACCAGCCCCACCGCACCGGCCATGAACACGCCGAACACCCATGGATATTCCTTGAAAAAAGTAACCTCATTCTGCACCGCCCCCAGTGCCTGCGATACCTGGAATGCGTTGCCGCCGCCGAGTGATGCCCCGACGCAAAGGACAGCGAATAATATAGCCAGGGACTTGCCGATTCCGGCCATACCCTTCTCGGCAAAGCCCTTGGAAAGATATTCCATGGCGCCGCCCATCACACGACCATCGGGGCGGAACTCACGATAGGTCTGGGCCAGCGTCACCTCGGTAAATTTCGCCGTCATGCCGAAAAAACCCGCTACAATCATCCAGAAGGTTGCGCCCGGTCCGCCGATGGAAACCGCAATGGCCACACCGGCGATATTGCCAAGCCCGACGGTCGCCGACAGCGCGGCGCTGAGGGCCTGAAACGGCGAAACCTCGCCTTTATCATCAGCCGACTGATATTTGCCGCGAATCACCTGAAAGGCATGACCCATCATGCGCAGATTGATAAAGCCGAAGCGAAACGTCAGATATACCGCGCCGACAACCAGCCAGCCAACGATAAACGGCATATTGCCCTCGCCCGGCATAACGTCAAAAAACAGTACCGAGGCCAGAATACCGTTCATCTGGCCGAAAAATTGATCCACGCCGGAAGCGGCCTCAAATGCCTCGGCCGATGTAGCAAACAGAAACATGGTTATGGCAAGCCCGAGCATCGTCATCAGTTTCATGGTGCAGCCCCCTCACAAAGCAGCGGCCATGCTGCCCGATCCGTGCATCGCTGCCAACGACACCGGCCTGTAAGTGGATGACAGGCGCTGCTGCTATTTGACACTTTCGGGCCGCAGTGGACTATACAAAGTGTATGGGAATGATTCGCATATCCCGCAGGCAGCCGACAGTCCGGCCCACCCGCTGATGATCCATCACCTTGTCGCGCACAGAGGCGATCAGGACGGCGGTGTCGAAAACACCCTGTCTGCTTTCGAACGCGCCGTGCAGCACGGGGCTCGCTTTGCCGAATGTGATATCCAGTTCACCCGCGATCTGGTCCCCGTGGTTTTGCATGATAACTGGCTCAAACGTCTTTGCCGCCGCCCCGATGGCCGTGCCATTGACACCACGCTCGACGATCTATCCGATATATGCCGCAATGACTTCGAACTGCTAACCCTGAAACAGCTGATGCAATGGCTCGGGAATCAGCCCGAACTGACACTATTCATCGAAATCAAACCGACCATCCGGCGGCGCAAAAACGATGCAGTCATCATCCAGCTGCTGGCTCCGCTGCTCCCGAATGCATTGATGCATCGAATCATTATCATCAGCAAATCCAGCAGCATCCTCGATGCATGCAGCGAGGTGTTTTCATGTCGGCGCGGCTGGGTATCCTCGGGGCATCATCCACCACAGCCCCCCATCTCGCATGTTTTCATCCCCTGTCGCGACAAGGCTCAGATTCCCGACTGGCAGGCAAAAGACGTGACGGTGGGCGCCTATACCGTCAACGATGCCGGTCAGGCCCGCCAGTTGCTGGCCATGGGCGCAGATCTGATCGAAACCGATTATTTTTCAAGGCTGGCCGATGCCCCCGGATGAATTCGATCTGTGTATTGTCGGCGGCGGCATCTATGGATGCGGCATCGCCCAGGCTGCTGCCGCATCGGACTATACAACATTATTGATCGAAAAAGGCGCCCTTGCATCGGGTACCAGCAGCCAGTCCACCAAGCTGATCCACGGCGGTCTGCGCTATCTGGAACATGCACAATTGAATCTGGTACGCGAATCGCTGCAGGAGCGCGAAATCCTGCTGGACATTGCGCCGGAACTGGCCTCAAGGGAATGGTTCTATATTCCGGTCTATCGCAGCAGCCGGCGACCCGGGTGGATGATCGGCTGCGGCCTCATGTTGTATTACCTGCTATCAGGAGGTACATCGCATTTTCACCGCCTGCCGAAAAGACAATGGGGTAAAGTCCTGCCGGGACTGAAGCAGGAGCAACTGCACTCCGTCTGGGCCTATCAGGATGCAGCCACCGACGATGCTGCCCTGACCCGCGCTGTTGCCGAATCGGCCCGTTCGTTCGCTGTGATATCCGTGAACATACCGAACTCATCTCCACCGAGGCAGATCAGGACGGCTGGAACATCGAACTGTCCGATCAGGGCAATATCCATGCACGTGCACTGATCAACGCGGCCGGCGCATGGATCAACCGCATGGGTGATCGCATCCATCCCGCCCCGCCACAATCCGATGTACAACTGGTTCAGGGAAATCATCTGCTGCTTGATCGGGACTGTCCCTCCTATATCTACACTGAATCGCTGGATGGCCGGGTGATGTTTTTCCGTCCATGGCACGGGCGCATGCTGGCTGGCACCACTGAAACACCCTTTGACGGCGATCCGGACAGTATCCGGCCAACCGAACAGGAGATTCGCCGGATGCTGGGCACCTGTAACCATTTCTTTCCCCACTCCCCCTGTACTGAAGCGGATATTCTGGAAAGCTATTGCGGCCTGCGTGTGCTGCCGAAAGCCGGTGGCTCAGCCTTTGCAGCCAGTCGTAAAATGCAGATCATCACCGCCAGCGATCCGGCTCCGTATATGGCTGTTTATGGCGGCAAACTGACCACTTACCGTCGCGAGTCTGAAAAAGTCCTGCACATCCTTGCCCGTCTGTTACCGGGACACCGAATCTCCGACACCCGTCATATTCGATTGCAAGCAGGCGCTTCATCTTCCCGCTCCCGAACTTGCTGATGTACGGCAACCTCGGCAGGCTGCGCCGCCATGTCTGTCGCCCGTTTTGAAGTCCTGCACCGCGATGCCTCCGGTTTTGCCCGCCGCGGCCGTTTGCAGCTTCCACACGGCGTGGTTGAAACACCCGTTTTTATGCCCGTCGGCACACAGGCTACGGTCAAAAGTCTGACCCCGGCTGATCTGACCGATGATATCAAGGCCAGTATCATTCTCGGCAACACCTATCACCTGATGCTCCGGCCCGGTGCCGATCTGGTTGAAAAAATGGGCGGGCTGCACCGGTTCATGGCCTGGGAGAAGCCGATCCTCACCGATTCAGGCGGCTTTCAGGTCTGGTCCTTGGGTGATCTGCGCAAGATCGAGGAACACGGCGTACGTTTTCGCTCGCATATCGACGGTGCGGAGATCTTCCTCGGACCAAAGCAAAGCATGCATATCCAGCGCCAGCTCGGCTCGGATATCGTCATGGCCTTTGATGAATGTACCCCCTACCCGGCCAGCGTGGATGAGGCCAATGCGTCGATGCAAATGTCCATGCGCTGGGCGGCCGAATGCCGCATGCATCTGCCTGTGAACAATCATCAGGCCCTGTTCGGCATCGTACAGGGCGGCATGTATCCCGATCTGCGACTGGAAAGTCTGGATGCGGTTGCAGCCATTGATTTCGAGGGTATCGCCATCGGCGGCCTGTCGGTTGGTGAACCGAAAGAAGAAATGCTGGCCATGTTGGATGCATTGGCACCGCACCTGCCGGCCGACAAGCCGCATTATGTGATGGGCGTCGGCACACCGGACGATCTGATTGAAGGTGTTGATCGCGGTATCGACATGTTCGACTGCGTCATGCCCACCCGCAATGCGAGAAACGGTACCCTGTTTACCGACAACGGCAAGCTGAATATCAAGAATCTCTGCCATGCCGAAGATGAGCAGCCGATCATGGAGGGCTGCTCGTGCTATACCTGCACTCATTTTTCCCGCGCCTATCTGCGGCATTTATACATGGCCAAAGAGATTTTAAGTTCGAGGTTGAATACTTTGCACAATCTTCATTACTATTGCGACCTCATGCAACGGGCCCGTACCGCACTTGAAGATGGAAACTGGCCCGAATTCCGTGACCAGTTTTTACAACGCTACCGCGACGATGCATAATCGCCGCGCTTGAAAATATCAGGAGTGATTCCATTATGTTGAAAACAACCCTATCCCATTCAATCTCATCTGTTATCGCAGCCATGGCTGTCGTGACCCCGGCCCTTGCCGAAGGCGCTCAGGCCCAGGGTGGCGGCTTCGCCTCGTTTGTACCGTTGATCCTGATCATGGTCATCTTCTATTTCCTGCTCATTCGTCCGCAGCAAAAGCGCGTCAAGGAACACCGCAATGTCATCGAAGCCCTAAAAAAGGGTGACAAGGTCATTACCGGCGGTGGCTTTTACGGCACCGTAACCGACGTCAAGGAAGATTTCATGAAGGTTGAAATCGCCGACGGCGTACGCGTCAAGGTCAAGCGCGATACCATCGTCGGCCTGTCTGACTAAGACGACCGAGCAAGACAAACGCACACAACATTCCATATCGCTTATCTACAAGGAACTGATTCATGCATAGCTATCCCCGCTGGAAATTCTGGCTGATTCTCACCGTACTGGTGGTCTCGGCCATGGCCTCGCTGCCCAACGTTACTTCGGTGCCATCATGGTGGCCGGCCTCATTAAGCCAGCCGATGAGTCTCGGACTTGATCTGAAAGGCGGTATCCATCTGGTACTGGATGTTGACGTTGATAAGGCCGTTGCACGTTCGGTCGAGGAAGACATCGACTCCGCCCGGCAGGTACTGCGCAAGGCCAAGATCCGCTATCGCAAGCTGGCTGCCGAAGGTCAGGCATTGCACCTGACCATCAAGAAGGCCGGGGATATTGCCGCCGCTGAAAAGCTGCTGCAGGAAGAATTCACCAGTTACGACATGGTCCCAACATCCGGCAACATCATCAACCTGAACCTGAAGCCGGATGTTGCCGATGAAACGCGCAAGTTCGCCGTTGATCAGGCGATTGAGGTCATCCGCGGCCGTATTGATGCTCTGGGCACCACCGAACCGGTGATCGTCAAGCAGGGCAAGCACCGCATTCTGGTGCAGATTCCCGGCTATGAAGATACAGCTCACGCCAAGGAGCTGATTGGCCGCACTGCACAGCTGGAATTCAAACTGGTGGATGAAAAGGGTGATCTGCAAAAGGCTCTGGGCGGCCAGATTCCGCCGGGCGATATCATCATGTACGGTCCGCAGAAGGTGAAAGGCGATCCAGACAGCGCCCAGCCGTACCTGTTGAAGAAACGTACTGAGCTTTCCGGCACTGAAATCTCCGATGCACGCGTTTCCATCGATTCACGCTTCAACGAATATGCCGTCACACTGAAATTCAACAGCAAGGGCTCGCGTCGATTCGATAAACTGACTGCGGCCCATGTCGGAGAACGCTTCGCCATCATCCTCGAAGGCACGGTGAATTCCGCTCCGGTGATCCGTGAGCGCATTGCCGGCGGCAGCGCCCAGATTACCGGCAGCTTCTCTCCAGCCGAGGCGCATGATCTGGCCATTGTCCTGCGTGCCGGCGCCCTGCCCGCCCCGGTGAAGGTGGTGGAAGAACGCTCCATCGGCCCGAGTCTGGGACAGGATTCGATCGATCAGGGCATGGATTCCATCATCATCGGCTGCATACTGGTGCTGATTTTCATGGGTGTGTATTACAAGATGTTCGGCCTCGTGGCCAATGTGGCGCTGATCTTCAACATGCTGCTGATTATCGCTGCCATGAGCATGATAGGCGGCACCCTCACACTGCCGGGCATAGCCGGTATCGTATTGACCATCGGTATGGCAGTGGATGCGAATGTGCTGATCTTCGAGCGCATCCGTGAGGAACTGCACCTCGGAAAAACACCGCTGGCAGCCATTGATGGCGGCTATGACAAAGCATTCTCGACTATTGTCGATGCCAATATCACCACGCTGATCGCTGCTATCGTGCTGTTCCAGTTCGGTTCCGGCCCGGTGAAGGGCTTCGCCGTTACGCTGAGTGTCGGCATTCTGGCTTCCATGTTTACCGCCATTACCGTCACCCGCGCCATTGTCGCCGCTTCCACAGAGCGTCAGGGCCGTATCGAAAAACTGAGCATTTAAGGATACCGACATGCAACTGATTCGCCCTGATATTAATATCGACTTTATCGGCAAACGCAAGACCGCGCTGATGATCTCCGGCCTGATGCTACTGGCTTCGCTTGGCCTGCTGGCCTTCAAAGGCATGAACTTCGGCATCGACTTCACCGGTGGTACGCTGGTGGAAGTGAAATTCCAGCAGGCGCCCGAAATTGCTGATGTGCGTGCTGCCCTTTCGCCGAAAGGCTATGGCAATGCCGTGATTCAGGAATTCGGTTCGCCGGAAGAAATCCTGATTCGTGTGCAAAACAGGGAAGGTGAGAAATCATCCACCATCAGCACGGCCATTCTCGACGGCCTCAGTGAAAAATTCACCGCCGATGCTGTAGAAATGCGGCGTGTGGAATTTGTCGGCCCGCAGGTCGGTGAGGAACTGACCCGCGCCGGTATCATGGCCGTATTGATTGCCATGTTCGCCATCCTGCTTTACGTCACGGTGCGTTTTGAATTCCGTTTCGCGCTCGGTGCCGATGCGGCCCTGTTGCACGATATCACGATCGTGCTCGGCCTGTTCGCGCTGACAGGCAAGGAATTCACCTTGCCCGTCATTGCCGCCCTGCTGACGGTGATCGGTTACTCTCTGAATGACACCATTGTGGTATTCGACCGTATCCGTGAGAATTTTGCCGCCAATCTCAAACGCAAAACTCCGGAACATGAAGTCACCATCGTCAACAACTCGATCAACCAGACCCTGGCCCGCACCCTGATGACCTCGCTGACCACGCTTCTGGTCGTTGCAGCCCTGTTCCTGCTCGGCGGCGAAGTGATTCATGATTTCGCCTTTGCGCTGATCGCAGGTATTCTGGTTGGTACCTATTCGTCCATTTATATCGCCAGCCCAGTGATGCTGTCACTGGCCGGCCGTTTCAAGGCGGATGAAGAAGAAATCAGAAAGATGGAAGCACGCCCCTGAACATGGCGGCCCCGACTCAATGATGGACGCCACTGAATGAAGGGCGATGTCGGTCTGCTTCCGGGTGCGGACACACTGCTGTTCAGGGGTTATGACGATAACTACATCCAGATCAATGATGAGCGCTACGGCAGCGGCCTGTCTTTGCATGCAGGTGAAGTCACCGCCCCCTGGGGGCCGGAGCGATTACGCGATCTGGCGCCCGCTGATCTAGATATGTTTGTACAGCAACCCCCTGAGGTTCTGATCATCGGCACCGGTCGGGTGACCGCATTTCCGTCGCCGGATGTGCTTGATTGCATAGCCGGGCACCACATCGGCTTTGAATGCATGGACTCCCGTGCCGCTGCCCGCACCTACAACATCCTGATCGGCGAAGGTCGCCGGGTATCCGTGGCCCTGCTGCTGCCCGGCGCACGCAATTAGACGGAAATAAACCATGCCACGCTACGAATTATCCATTGAAACCCACTTTTCAGCCGCCCACCAGTTGCGCGGTTACCAGGGAGACTGTGCCCGGCTGCACGGCCACAACTGGCATGTAAAATTACGGGTCGAATGCACCGAGCTCAATGCCCTGGGCATGGGTATTGACTATAAAACCATGAAGCGTGAAGTGAAGGCGGCGCTGGAAAAGTGGGATCATTACAATCTCAATGACATCCCGCCTTTCGATACCATCAACCCGACCAGTGAGAATGTTGCGCGCCTGCTGTGCGAAGAAATGCAGCAACGGCTGAACAATGAGCGCATCCGTGTCTCACGCGTCGAAATCGCTGAAACCTGCACTGCCAAGGTTATCTACTGGCCCTGACCGGCCCATTAATGGATGATTTCAGTCCGCCTGACAGGACTCAAGCGTTAATGCATGTCCCCATAATCTCTGCATCACCGGCCGAACCGTCTCTGTTTCACCACTGGTCAGAAATTGAATATTGCCGCACCCCTCACTGGCCCCCAGTCCGTGAATACCAAGCTGACGCTCCAGCTCCCGGGCAATGGCATCGCCTGTATCAATGATTTGTATATCGGGCCCTGCGATGTCACGAATCAACGGTATCACAAACGGGTAATGGGTACAGCCGAGCACGACAGCATCCACACCCCTGTTCAGCAACGGATGCAGATATTGTTCCAGCAAGCTCCTCGTCTTTCCGGACCCCAGTTCACCGGCCTCGATCCGTTCAACCAGTCCGGGACAGGGCTGTACAATCACTTCCACATGCTCGGTAAAGCGCTGCATCAGCAAGGCGAACTTTTCGCTGCTGATGGTGCCGCTGGTGGCCAGTACACCGACCACCCCCCTGGCGCTGCCATGCACGGCCGGTTTGATACCCGGCTCCATACCGATCACCGGCACATCCAGCTGTTCGCGCAGGATATGTGCCGCTGCAGCCGTAGCAGTATTGCAGGCCACCACCAGCGCCTTGGCCCCCCGCTTCAGCAATACATCAGCAACGAACAGGCTGCATTTCCTGAGTTCATCGACTGACTTGTTTCCATAGGGCATATGTGCGCTATCGGCAAAATAGCAAAGATCCTCATGCGGCAGACGTGAACGGATATGAGCCAGCACCGACAGGCCACCCACTCCCGAATCAAATACCCCGATGCACTGCTGAGCCATCCTTCCCCTGTACCCCCTCTTAAACATCCTGACCCGGCCACCGGACAGTGCTGTCAGGACACGAACCATAAACCGCCGGAGGCATCAGGCGAAGCCTTGTGCATGCCGGGGCATTCATCCGCTCCGCGATCTGCTAGCCTAACGCCATTCATCATTAAGGTCGGCATGGTAAAACGAATGTATCAGATCACATGCACAAATCATAAAAACATGCGGGGATGCAGGTTATCCCCGTATCTGCCGGTTGTTCTGCTGCTGGGCCTGACAACCATGCTCACCCCCATTCCAGCCCGCTCTGCATCGATTGAACTTATCGACTTTTCCCAAACTGTGCTGCATGACTGGCAGGCCAGAAGGTTTAAGGGTGAAACCCGATACAGGCTTATTCAGGATGCCTCTGAGTCCTGCATCCGGGCCAACAGCGATGCCTCGGCTTCCGGCCTGTATCGCAGAATTCATATCGACCTGGAAAAGACCCCGTATATGCACTGGCGCTGGAAGATTGACCGGCCTCTGGAAAATGCCCATGAAAGGGAGAAACGGGGTGATGACTTTGCCGCACGTATCTACCTGATCGTATCCGGCGGCCTGTTTTTCTGGAATACCAGAGCGATCAATTATGTCTGGGCCAGTCATGAACCGGTCGAATCATTCTGGGATAACCCCTACACCTCTCGTTCCATTATGCTTGCTGTGGAATCAGGTGCTGCGCATACCGGGCAATGGCGTGAATACCGGCGCAACATCCGACAGGATATGAAACGATATTTTGGCCAGGATATCAGGCATATCGATGCTGTCGCCATCATGACAGATACAGATAACACCGGCTTGAAAGCAGGTGCCTGTTACGGCCCGGTCCGTTTCAGCGACGATTAAAGTGCTTCTTTCTGCCTTTTTTTAAAGCGCTTCTTCTGTTCCAGTTTCTGCCTGAATTTCTGGCGTGTCTGAAGATATTGCGAGACCTCTGCACCGTATGACGAAGTAAACTCTTCCATAACCATTAGATTTTGTTATTATTTATTGTCACACGTCCGGGTTGGGTTAAAACCCTCGCCTTCAGGCGAAGGCTTCAGCATGATATAGTTGAAAAATGGTGAAGCATTACCGGAAATCGAGTCACAGTGTATTCAGCCTAG
>JAJRTF010000104.1 GCA_021545585.1 Zetaproteobacteria bacterium | reverse complement strand
TGCTGTGGAGTTGATGGGTATTGCATCTTCGCGCGGTTCATCGACGCGTGGTGGTGCGCGGGCACTGCTGGAAATGATACGCATGGCCAGGAAAGGAATACCTTTGGGCATCACCCCGGATGGCCCGAAGGGGCCGCGCGAAACAGTCCAGCCGGGCACAGTGCAGCTGGCCAAAAAATCCGGCCTGCCGTTGCGGGCCGTATGTTATGCCACGAGGCGCCACTGGCGTGCCAATTCATGGGATCGTTTTTATATCCCCGGCCCCTTTACGCGCGGCGTGTTCGTTATCGGCGAACCGGTCTTTGCCGATGATGAAGATGATGAAAAAAACCTGCAGAAGTTTCAGCAGTCCATGGATGCTGTGCAGCAGCAGGCCGATACTTATTTTGACTGACTGATTTTCAGCCAGGCGCCTTCCAGTAATCCGGCATCAACCACGACCATTTCGTTGTAGCCCCAGTGATCCATGACCGCTTCAACTATGGCAAGACCGGCAATAATCAAATCACCGCGACCCTGCTCAATGGTGCGAATAGCCTGTCGCTCCTCATGCGTCATGGCCAGCAGTTGATCCCTGAGTTTCAGGAAAGCGGCACGGGACATCAGGTGGTTGTTGATGACACTGGCATCGTAGGGGCACAGATCGAGTTCGGTTGCAGCCAGTGTGGTGACGGTGCCCGCTGTGCCGACCAGATACGCGGGGGCAGCCTGCCCCCCCCAGTCCGCGGTCATGTCATGCAGATGGGTCAATGCTGTTTGCTTCATAGCCTGATAATCCGAACCTGATGGCGGGTCGGAATGCAGATGTGCTTCGACCAGGCGGACGACACCGAGTTTTCTGCTCACGGCATTGCAGGCGCGGGCATCACGCGCGCGGATGAATTCGGTGCTTGCTCCGCCAATATCGAAGAGCAACATATCTGCACGCGTATGCGCTGGAAGTACGGCGCAGGCGCCGGCAAGGGATATGGCAGCCTCATCTTCTCCGGGAATAATGCAGATACTGATACCGGTTTCCTGTTCAACAGTCGTAGCAAAAGCCTCGCTGTTGTCGGCCTCACGCATCGCGGCGGTGGCCACGGCCAGGGTGTGATCTGCTACGACATCATATTGTTGCAGTAGTTCTGCAAACTCATGAAATGCGACCAGGCTTCGCTGCATGCCTGCTTCACTCAGACATCCATGATGCAGGCCTTCGCCAAGACGTACGATGCGGTGGGTATAATAAATAGTTTTCCAGGGGGTATCCGAGCCTGCCGGCGCAGGCTCGGCAATCAGCAGACGAAATGTGTTGGAGCCGATATCAATGGCGGCATGGCGCATGCGAGGTTCTTACTCTGCCTGTGTTTTCTGATGATTGCGGGCAATTTCACAGTAATGTGCGGCGGACAGCTTAAGGAAATGCTTTTCCTCATCGGTGAGTTCCCGCCGTTCACGAGCCGGGCTGCCGGCATACAGGAAGCCTCCGCGCAGCACCTTGCGCTCAGTGACCAGAGAACCTGCCGCCAGAAAGCAGCCTGCTTCCAGTACCGCCTGGTCCATAATGACGGAGCCCATACCGACCAGACTCCCATCCTGTACCTCACAGCCATGCAGGATCACCTGATGGCCAATGGTCACATCGTTGCCGACCACGCAGGGGGAGATGCCGTGACTGGTATGCAGTATTGAGTGATCCTGAATGTTTGAACGCTCACCAATCACGATATCGTGCACATCGCCGCGCAGGATGCTCTGGTACCAGATGCTGGAGTCTGCTCCAATCGTTACGCGTCCGATGATATCAGCCGATTCGGCAATAAAGACGGATGTGGCAATATCAGGTTGCCAGTCCAGATAGGGTCGAATCATCCCGAGCCTGAGACCGCCGGCTCAGGCCGACTGCTGAGCTGACTTTTCCGCTTCGCTGGCACGTGCCTCGCTCTTGCTGGCTTGTTTGACACGCTCTTTGTCTTCAATGCGGTTGCAGCGGCCATTAATCGACGCACCTTCCGACAGACCAAGTACGGTATATTCCAGATCTCCGTTGAGGCGTCCTTTGGGACCGATCTGGATGGATTTGCTGGCACGGATGTTGCCGCGCACGGTGCCGTATAAAAGCAGGTTGGGCACATTGATTTCACCCTTGACCGATGCGGTATCACTGATGACAAGTGTACCTTCCTGACTGGATGTGATGTTGCCCTCGAAGGCCCCGTCAATACGGACGCTGCCCTCAAATTTCAATTCCCCGTTAAATTTGGCATGGGCGCCGATGAGGGTATCAATCTGGGCGGCATCTATGGGTTTGGATTTTTTTCGAATCATTGCGTTTCCCCCGATGTCTAATCGCTAATATGAACTTCGCTTACACCAATTTCCTTGCCATGCCTGTCCAACAGGGTGATGCGTAAACTTCCGGGTTGCCAGGCTTCGCTCCAGGGTAGTGTTCCCTGCACGAAGGTATGACTTTGTGTGCGATAAGGCAAGGCATCCTCTCCATCCGGCAATGACAATGTGATCGCCTCATGGTCAGGACTCAAGGCTGAGAAACGGATGCTGCCTATAGCTGTTCGCGGATAGCTTCCTCCTTTGACAAGCACAAAGCTATAGGCAACGGACTGGTCGTTGAGCCGATGCGCTGCTGCCTGCAGCAGGTGAACACCATGGTTTTTTCTCGCATCCAGGATGCTGTTGAACATATCCATCTTTTCCTGCATGCGGGAGTGCTGCTGATGCAGGCCCTTGATTTCATCTTTCAGGCTTTCAATTTGCTGATCGCGCAGAGCCAGAAGCGCGTCCTTTTCAGCCACGGCATCCATAAGGCGGGCCTGTTCATGTTGCAGCAGCGAGATTTGTACCTGCCGGGCACCTTCCATATGGCCCGGAGCAAGTATGGCGCCAGCAGCATACAGGGCCATGCCGGACAGAAGCACCCCGACCATGAGAGAAAATGGCCGAATATATAGTTTCCGGGCTGCGCCGCGGCTGCGCGCATCGGTGATAATCACCTGCCGCGGCAGGAACAGGAAGCGGTGAAATATCTGAGCAAGGCTGGCCTTCATGATATGCGACTCAACAGGATGCCTTACGGCCAGAGTGCATGTTCGGAGAGGCCAAGCCCCTCATCAAGGGCAAACATGATATTGGCATTTTGCACGGCCTGTCCAGCCGCTCCCTTCAACAGATTATCAAGGCAACTGACCACAACAGCCTCGCGCTCACCCAGCACTGCAAGTCCGATATCGCAGCGGTTGCTGCCCGACACACCTGCTGTGGATGGCAGCCTGCCTTCGGTCAGTAGCCGCACAAACCGTTCGCCCCTGTATGTATTGTAAAGCAATTGATGCCAGCTCTCGGGCTTGTCGCCCGTGAGATGCAGCGTGGTCAGCATGCCCCGTGTCATGGGCAGGATATGCGGTACAAACCGAACCCGGACCTTTCTGCCGCCAAAGCCCAGTGCCCACTCCTCCATTTCCCATGCATGCCGGTGTCTGGGCATGCCATAGGCCTTGACTGATTCATTGATTTCGCAATACAGCAGATCTGCTTTGGCGCTGCGCCCGGCACCCGAGGTTCCCGATTTGGAGTCGACGATAATCGGTGCATCATCCAGAATATTCGCATTTAACAGCGGGATCAGCGGCAACAGCGTTGATGTTGGATAACAGCCGGGGTTGGCAACCAGATCGGCCTTTGCAATCCGTGCTCTGGCATGCTCGACGAGGCCATATACGGCTGAGCTGAACAGCTCCGGATGCGGGTGTTTGATACCGTAGGCGGCCTTGTAGGCTGTTGCATCCTGATGCCGGAAATCAGCAGAAAGATCGATTACCCGCTTGCCGGCATCAATAGCGGTTTTCACACTTTTGGCTGCTGCTGCATGGGGCAGGGCCGTGAATACCAGTTGCACGGCATCAGGAATCGCTGCATCAGCTGTAGCCAGCATCAATTCGGCAATCGCTCCCGAAAGTCCGGGTAATACTTCACCCGCTTTTTTGCCAGCCTGTGAATGGGCCGCCAAGTGGGCAATGTCAAAATGGGGATGGCCCTCAATCAGGCGAATCAGTTCGGCGCCGGTATAGCCCGTGGCTCCGAGGATGGCGACTGGAATATTCTTCATGCAGCTATGCTACGCATGGAAACCAGCGGCAGCCAATCTTTTTGAGCAAATGGCGCATCAATGCGCATACGACTATTGTGATAAAGGCTGCTTTCGCATAAGCTCTGATACCCACAATATCCGACCCATCAGGATTCAATGCGGGTCGTGCGTGTGGGTGAAATCCAGATCAGGGAGCTTCCAGTATGACTGGCCCGGCAAGCAGGGATTGTCAATGATACCGCGCCGTTTGCAGGAGGGGATACGCCCTTTGCTGGGCGCTATGCGTGATCTGACGCCGATTGTTCTCGTTATTTTTTTCTTCCAGGAAGTGGTGTTGCAGCAGCCGGTGCCGAATCTGGAAAGGATGTTTTTCGGGCTGGTTCTGGTGCTGATTGGTCTGGCATTTTTTGTGCGCGGCCTTGAAATTGGCCTTTTCCCGGTGGGTGAATCCATGGCTCATTCCTTTGTCCGTAAGGGTAATGCGGCGTGGCTGCTTTTGTTCGCTTTTCTACTCGGCTTTTCGACCACTGTCGCCGAGCCTGCATTGATCGCCATTGCCGGGAAGGCCGCCGATATTGCAGCTCAGGCCAGTATGATTGATGCAACACCTGAAGCCATGGCGTCTTATGCGCTGGGCCTCAGGCTGACAGTGGCCTTGTCGGTCGGCATTGCTATTTTGCTGGGCGTGCTGCGCATCCTTTTCAACTGGCCGCTGCATTACTGCATTATCACCGGTTATTGCGTGGTGGTTGGCATGACGGCTATATCGCCGGATGAAATCATTGGTATCGCCTATGATTCGGGCGGCGTGACCACCTCGACCATTACCGTGCCGATGGTGACCGCTCTGGGGGTAGGGCTTGCATCCTCGATTCAGGGGCGCAATCCAATTGTCGACGGTTTTGGCCTGATCGCTTTTGCCTCACTGCTGCCGATGATCTTTGTCATGCTGTATGGCATCTGGCTCCTGTCATGAGGGGCGCGTTGTGATGGCGCAATTACCCGGCATATTTATCGATACGTTGCTGGGAACATTGCGGGATATTGCGCCGATTGTGCTGGTGCTCGGATTTTTTCAGTTTGTTGTGCTCCGGGGACCGATGGTGGCGCCCAAGCGGGTATTGCGCGGCTTTGTCTACGTGATCCTGGGCATGGTGTTTTTCCTCGTGGGCCTTGAGGAAGCGATTTTTCCGCTTGGTGAGATCATGGCGAAACAATTAACCGAGCCGGTCTTTGTGCTCGGAGCCGGCTGGCAGGAAAATCTTCTGGCACACTGGTCTGATTACGGCTGGGTCTATGTGTTTGCCTTTGCCATCGGTTTGTCGACGACTTTGGCGGAGCCGGCTCTTATCGCGGTGGGTATGAAGGCCGAGAAGATCTCCGCCGGTGCAATTTCGGCCTGGGGGCTGCGGGTTGCTGTGTCCATTGGTGTGGCGGTGGGTGTCATGATTGGCTGTTTCCGCATTGTGACAGGAACAGACCTGTGGGTGTATATTATTACTGCCTATGTTGTTGTGATTGTGCAGACCATGTTTGCACCACGCATGATTGTTCCACTGGCTTATGATTCGGGCGGCGTTACAACGTCCACGGTGACGGTACCTATGCTGGCGGCTCTGGGATTGGGGCTGGCATCATCCATACCGGGGCGCAGCCCTTTGATTGACGGTTTTGGGTTGATTGCGTTTGCCAGTGTATTTCCCATTATGAGTGTCATGGCATATGCATGGTTCTCGGAATGGTTATCAAAGCGCCATTTGGCTGCACAGTCGACGGCGTGTTTGGCAAAGGAGGAAGATGATGCATTTTAAACTTATTATCGCCTTGGTTGATGATTCGAAAACAGCTAAAATCATGGATGCAGCAAGGCAGTCGGGGGCCACCGGCGCAACCGTCGTCGGCGATGCCCGTGGTGAAGGCCTGAAGCCGAAGAAAACCTTTTTTGGTCTGACCATGGAGGCGTCCCGGGATATGCTGCTGTTTATCGTGGAGGAGCATTTAAGCCGTCGCATCCTGGAATGCATAGCCGGGGAGGCCGGTTTTGAGGATAAGCCGGGCTCGGGTGTTGCCTTCCAGTTGGATATCGAGGATGCCGTCGGCCTGAGCAGCCAGATCAACTGCCTGCTGGATGAAGTGGAGGAGGAGCTATGAACCAGGCATCGTTTGTTACTGTTAATGATGTGATGAAAGAAAAGTTTGATCTTGTGGAGGGTGTGGCTACGGTCAGCCAGGCTCTGGAAGTAATGCGCCATGTTGAGACAAAGTGCCTGATTGTCGACAAACGCGATGAGCATGATGAATACGGCATTGTCGTGATTGCCGATATTGCCCGTCAGGTGCTGGCGGTGAATCGGTCGCCGGAGCGGGTCAGTATCTATGAAGTGATGACCAAGCCTGCCGTAACCGTGCATCCGGATATGGGGATCCGTCATGCCAGTGCACTGTTTGGAAGACTTGGGCTTTCGCGGGCACCGGTGGTGAATCACGATGGCCAGGTGATTGGTATTGTCAGTTACACCGATATGGTGATGAAGGGGTTGATGAGGCTGTTTTAAGCTCCTGTGGGGAGCGCAAATAAAGCCGCCTGCCTGTTTATGGTCTATGCTATGCTGAGTTGGACAAGAAACGGGATATTTCCCGCTGGAGGGGTGGTCTGTGGCGATTGAGTTTCATATTGATCCGTTATCGCATGTTGTGTTTTGAAGCTGGAAGGGACGGTTTCTGGCGCGGATTTTTTTCGTTATCAGGAAGCATGCTATGGGCATGCCGGTTTCGACCCGAATGGACGTGAGTTGATTGATGTTACAGGTCTTACATCCACCTCGGTCCATATCCATGAAATGGCGGATGTAAAATCCAGAGATCAATGGCAACAAGGTAGCCGGCGGGCTCTTGTGGCGCCTTCGACACTGGCTTTCGGCATGGTCATGATGTTCAAGACCCTGGCCGGTTCAGAGCATGGGGAAATAAAGATTTTTCGTGATCTGCAGCAGGCCCGCGAATGGCTGGGGCTGGAGACTGACGGTTAAGTACACTGCCATCGTTTCAGGCATGGATTGACACATAAGCTGCTGCTAGCGTGCTGGCGTTATGAGTGATGCCGAAAAAGAACTGAGCAGGCTGAGGTCTGCGATTGATGCCGTGGATGATGAACTGCTGGAATTGATCCGTAAACGGGCGCAATTGGCGGGTGCAGTCGGTGAGCACAAACAGGGGCGCGGCAATGCGCCGTTTTATGTGCCCAGCCGCGAGGCATCCATCATTCGCCGGATTCTGGCACGCAACCATGATGCGGCTTCCACATCCCATGAAACACGTATTCCGGATGAAGCCATTCACGGCATTTACCGTGAAATCATCGGTGCCTGCCTCGCGCTGGAGCATCCGATGACGATTGCCTATCTGGGCCCGGAAGGGACGTTCACCCATACCGCTTCTCTTCGCCAGTTCGGCGCCACCGCATGTTACTTGCCATGCAGCAATATGGAAAAGGTGTTTGAAGAAGTTGAATCGGGCCGGGCAACGTATGGTGTTGTGCCTGTGGAAAATGCCTTTGAAGGTGCTGTCGGGCAGACGCTGGATTTGTTTGCCGACATCGAACGCAATGTTTTTGTCTGTGCTGAGATTCAGCTGGCTATCCATCATCATCTGCTGACCCGGGTAGAAAGTCTGGATATGGTGGAGGTCGTTTATTCGCATCCCCAGCCTCTGGCCCAGTGCCAGCACTGGATCAGCGAACATTGTTCGCAGGCTGCACTGGTTGAAACAGAGTCAACGGCCAGTGCTGCAGAACGGGTGCAGCAGGCGGAGGACGATCATGCTAAAGGCCTTGCTGCCATTGCCGCTATCGAAGTGGCAGAGCGGGTGCAGCTTCCGGTGCTTGCTGCAAACATAGAAGATCATCATGACAATACCACCCGTTTCTTTGTGATCGGCCAGCATGATTCGCCGCCTTCCGGTGAGGATAAGACAGCACTGGTGATGTCGATTCGCGATGTGCCGGGAGCCCTGCACAGCCTCATTGAGCCGTTTGCAAGTCGCGGTATCGGCCTGACACGCATCGAGTCACGTCCCTCAAAGCAGAAGCTGTGGGAATATGTCTTTTTTGCCGACATTCAGGGTCACCGTGATGATGCCAGTGTCAGCGAGGCTATCGCTGAGGTTAAGGCCATGGCCGGCGGCTTTATCAAGGTGCTGGGTTCCTATCCGGTGTCCAAGCCGCTGTAGCTTGCACGCGGGCTTTTCGGACATGAATCTTTCAGGAGCGCCTGATGAGTATTGACTGGCTGCAGCGCGCAGTCGTGCAGGCAGCAGGACTGCATCCCTATGTGCCGGGCAAGCCGGTTGAACAGTTACTGCGTGAAAAAGGTCTGAGTGAGGCAACCAAGCTGGCTTCGAACGAGAACCCGTACGGGCCGAGCCCGAAGGCCATCGTTGCCATGCAGCGTGCGGCGGCCGAGGTACATCGCTATCCGGACGGTAATGCTACGCAGCTCAAGCAAGTGCTGGCGGCCAGACATCAGGTTGGCAGCGATCAGCTTCTTCCCGGTAACGGTTCCAATGAAGTACTTGAAATTCTGATCCATGCGTTTGCCGGAGCCGGGGACAAGGTGGTGTTCAGTCAGCGCGGTTTTATTGTCTATGCGCTGGTGGCTCAGGCGGCTGGTGCGGTGCCGGTACCGGTACCCGAGGCCGATGGCCTGAGTCATGATCTGGAGGCGATGGCAAAGGCTGTGGATGCGCATACAAAAGTCGTCTGTGTGGCTAATCCGAACAATCCGACCGGTACATTACACGGGCAGGATGCGTTGCAGCGATTCCTTGATGCTTTGCCGCGTGAGGTGCTGGTGATCATCGATGAAGCGTATTACGAGTATGTGGCCGACGTACTCGGGGATAGCTGGCATCGACTGGAACATCCGGGGCTGGTGATTTGCCGGACCTTTTCCAAGGCTTACGGGCTGGCTGGCTGTCGGATCGGTTATGCTATTGCTGATGCCGGGATTGTTGCCGTGGCCAACCGTTTTCGTGCGCCGTTCAATGTCAGCCTGCCGGCTATGGCAGCTGCGATCGCAGCACTGGACGATGATGCGTGGGTGATGGACAGGGTGCTTGCCTGTCAACGTCAACGTCAACGGCTTGAGCAACAGTTTTCGACTTGGGGTGTGCTGGGTGGCGAAAGCCATGGGAACTTTGTTTTGCTCCGGCATCCGGATGCCGGGCGTATTTTGCACATGCTTGAGGATCAGGGCATTATCCCGCGCCCGCTGGCGCCCTACGGCATGGCTGATTTCCTTCATGTGTCGGTGGGCACTGAAGCTGAGAACAGCCGCTGTCTGGAAGCGCTGGCTGAAATATTAAATGAGGTCGGATAGTTGGAACTGAGACTGAAGCATCTGGTAATTATCGGTACCGGCCTGATCGGCGGGTCGCTGGCGCTGGCGCTGCGCAAGGCCGATGCGGTTAAGCGAGTCACCGGCGTGGGGCGTTCTGCGGCCAACCTCGAGACGGCTAGGAAACGCGGTATTATCGATGCATCGAGCCAAGACATTGCTGATGCGGTGAGTGATGCCGATATGGTGGTTTTGGCTGTGCCGATGGGCGCTTATGCGGGAGTGCTGGAGGCGATGGCGGATACCCTGCCCGAGGGGGTTGTTGTGACCGATGCCGGCAGTACCAAATGTTCGGCTATAGCGGCAGTGAAAGCCAGTCGCGTGGATGAGCACCGTTTTGTGCCTGCGCATCCGATCGCCGGCACTGAAGCATCGGGTGCAGAGGCTGCCTTTGCAGAACTGTTTCAGGACAGGTTATGCATCCTGACCCCGGATGATGAGACGGATCGCGGGGCGCTGGCCCGGGTCGAGGCCATGTGGCAACAGGCCGGAGCGCAGTTGATGCAAATGAGTGCAGTGGAGCATGACGAGGTGCTGGCAGCGGTCAGCCATCTGCCGCATCTGGCGGCCTTCGCACTGGTCAATACGGTACGTCATGCCGGAGAAGCGGGTCGCCATGACCCTTTTTGTTTTGCTGCCGGCGGCTTTCGTGACTTCACCCGCATTGCCTCATCCTCACCGGAGATGTGGCGGGATATTGCCCTGAATAACCGTCATGCCCTGCTTGATCAGATCAGGGCTTTTCAGGCGGAATTATCCCGTCTGGAGGCGGCAATAGCCGGCAGCGACAGTGAGCAGTTGCTGGCCGAATTCAAGGCGGCGAAGGCGGCGCGCGATGCATGGCTGGCTGAATATGGAGGTGATGCGTGAATATTGGCGGAACGCTGATCGCCGGCCCGGCCAGGGGCGGACTTACAGGCGAGTTGACCATACCGGGTGACAAATCCATGTCGCACAGGGCTGTGATGCTGGCCTCGCTGGCCAGTGGTGTCACTGAGGTGCGCGGCTTTCTACCCGGTGATGACTGTCTGGCCACGGCCCGGATGTTTGTCGATATGGGCGTGGATATTGAGTGGCTGGATGAGGAGAAAATCTCGCTGCGTATTCATGGCGTGGGCCTGCATGGCCTCAGACAACCTGAACATGTCCTTGATGCAGGTAATTCAGGCACCTGCGTACGGCTAATGAGCGGCGTGCTGGCTGGCCAGTCATTCCCGTCAACCATGACTGGTGATGCATCGCTGTGCAAAAGGCCGATGCAGCGGGTTGCTGATCCTGTACGCCGTATGGGAGCCAGTGTTGAGGGCAGGGATGGCGGTAATCTGCTGCCGCTGACGATTAGCGGCGGTAAGCTTAAAGGTATCCATCATGTTTCCGAGGTGGCCAGCGCGCAGGTGAAGTCCTGTGTGCTGCTGGCCGGGTTGTATGCCGATAGCGAGACCTGTGTCACCGAGCCCAGACAAAGCCGTGATCATACCGAGCGTATGCTGCCGTTGTTCGGGCAGCCGGTTAATGTCAAAGACGGGCTTACTGCCTGCCTTGAACCGACTGGTTCACTGTATGCACCGGAAGATATTGTAAACATTCCGGCCGATCCGTCTTCGGCCACCTTTTTTGCAGTGGCCGCCAGCCTGGTGGACGGCTCGCGTGTGAATTTATCCCGTATCGGAATCAATCCGCGTCGTGACGGCTGGCGCAGGATACTCAACGCCATGGGGGCGGATATTCAGCCAGTCCATGCATCGTCTGTCGGGATGGAGCCGGTGGCCGATTTGCAGTTGCTATCCTGCAATCTGTATGGCTGCAAGGTTAGTGCGGCCGATGTGCCTGATGCGATTGATGAGTTTCCCGTGTTGTTTGTTGCTGCAGCTCTGGCTGAGGGTGAGTTTGTGCTGCAGGGCGCTGAGGAACTGCGCGTCAAAGAATCTGATCGCATTGCCGCCATGGCCGATGCGCTGCGCAGTGTTGGTGCGGACATTGAGGAATACCCCGATGGCGTGCGTATTCGCGGTATTCAGAGATTGAAGGGCGATGTGGACGTTGACGCACACGGCGACCACCGCATTGCCATGGCAATGGCTGTGGCGGCTCAGAAGGCAGATGGCGAGATTCGTATTCATAATGCCTCAGCCATTGCGACCAGCTTTCCTGATTTTGTTCCGCTGGCCCGGCAAATTGGTATGAATGTGAGATGGCTGGATGCGTGACTGGCAGGCTGTGAAAGGATTACAGGTGGCCATTGATGGGCCATCAGGTTCCGGCAAGGGTACGGTTGCTGCCGATCTGGCATCTGAAATTGGTTTGCCGGTACTTGATAGCGGTTTGCTGTATCGTTTCGTCGCGGCCATGGCTTTGGCGCGTGATGTCGACCTGAATCATGCGGATCAGTTGGCTGCGCTCAGTATCGATCTGGTGCCACAGATGGACTGGCGGCCGGACGGTATCTGGTTCGAGGGTGAAAACTACGATGAGCAGGTGCGCGGCGAAGAGGTCGGCGCCGGTGCATCAAAAGTGGCTGCCTGCGGGCAGGTGCGCGCTAATCTTCTGGATGTACAGCGCCAGCGTGCTGCATCCGGATGTATCATGGATGGTCGCGATATCGGTTCGGTGGTATTGCCGGATGCACAGGCGAAATTCTTTTTGACCGCCTCCCTGCGCGAGCGGGCCAGACGGCGCTGGGCTCAGTATAAGGACAAACACACAGACACGGATCTTGAGCAGGTTTTGATGGAGCTGAAAATGCGTGACCAACGCGATGCGGAACGTCAGCATGCGCCACTCCGGCAGGCAGAGGATGCCATTGCCATCGATTCCACCACCTTGCGTGCTGATGAAGTAGTGGATCGCATGCTGGGCGTATTGGAGCGACGCAAGCTGATCGTGACCACAGCCTGAGACAGGATGATCTCTGATTGCCGGCCACATGATCGTATACGTACACAACTAATTGAACTGGACGGGACACAACAATGAGCGAACCCAAAGAACTGGAAACAATGCAGGATGCAGACCTTGAAGCTGAGGTACAGGTGAATGACAGTGAGGAAGAGTCATTCAAGAAGCTTTTTGAGGCATCGCTGAAGGAGCAACCCGTAGTTCGCCGCGGCGAGCTGATCAAGGGC
>JAJRTF010000103.1 GCA_021545585.1 Zetaproteobacteria bacterium | reverse complement strand
TCTCATCAAAGATGATAGAAGAGTATATAGCCCATCATTTTGAAGAGGAAGAACATGGACGAGATTTGTTCAGGATAGAATGAGAGGACGAGTTCCAGTCGTTACAATCATTCTGTGCGCTTCAGCGCACAGTGGTTGAATAAATGACAATGATTAGCGGCAGAGCAGGCAAGCAAGCGTATGGTGTGATCATGGTTTCGCCACTGGGCTCGCCGGGCGTTATGTGTTACAAACAAATCAGGATATAAATGAAAATACTTGAAGAATTTATAAAGAAAGAATCTGCAAGCGGCATTTTATTGATATTTGCAACTGTCTTGGCGCTTGTTTTAAGCAATACTGCGCTGGCATCGCTTTATACGTCATTTTTACATATCCCTGTAGAAATAAGGGTTGGTGCACTATATCTTGATAAGCCGCTTTATCATTGGGTGAATGATGGCCTTATGGCTGTTTTCTTTTTACTGATCGGTCTGGAAGTAAAGAGAGAAATACTTGAAGGCCATCTGTCCTCTTTAAATCAGGTTACCCTGCCCGGCATTGCTGCTGTTGGTGGAATGCTTGTTCCGGCCGGGATATATTTAATATTCAATCAGCATGATCCAGTTGCCGTAAACGGGTGGGCCATACCTACAGCAACGGATATTGCCTTTGCATTGGGTATCCTTTCCCTGCTCGGCAATCGCGTTCCTGTGTCGCTTAAAATATTCCTGATGGCACTGGCCATTATTGATGATTTGGGGGCAATCGTCATTATCGCTATTTTTTATACAACCGATCTCTCCACACTGGCCATGACGCTGGCAATGCTTTCTCTGGCCGTGTTGATTGCCCTTAACCTCTTCGGTGTATCAAAAAAAGCAGCCTATTTTATTGTCGGCATCATATTATGGATAAGCGTTCTTAAATCCGGGGTTCATGCGACACTGGCAGGTGTTGTGCTGGCATTTGCAATCCCATTACATGCAAAAGATGAAAGCAGACAATCGATTTCACCTCTCAGGGAAATAGAGCATAGCCTTCACTTCTGGGTGGCGTTTTTTATCCTCCCGTTATTTGCCTTCGTCAATGCAGGCGTCAATGTTACGGAGATATCTTTTAGTCAGATGTCCGGTTCCGTTCCGTTAGGCATTATGCTCGGTTTGTTTGCCGGCAAGCAGGCCGGCGTTTTCGGCTTCAGCTGGCTGGCAATAAAAATGAAGATTGCAGCACTTCCAGCAGACAGTAACTGGCTGCATCTTTATGGAGTGTCCGTGCTTACAGGCATTGGTTTTACAATGAGTCTGTTTATCACATCACTGGCTTTTAAAAATGACAGTGTTTTTCAGCATACGGATAAACTGGCAATACTTATAGGCTCATTCCTGTCTGCGGTTGTTGGTTATGTTGTTCTTAAATCAGCAAAAAGCGCCTGACAATACTGGCATGGACTTCCGCTCCATGCACCCGCATTCGAGCCGTTATCAGATCACTGATCCGTGATCTGTCGTTCTTCCCTGCTGGAATAGTCGTGCTCGCGTCAACTCATGCATGGGCTCAGGACAGAGTGCAGCACAGTTTTCAACAGCCTCAGCCGGTGAATATATCCGGCCTGCCCGAGGGCGCCGGCTGCACACCCATAAGCACCGAGGAGGCGTTTATTTCGCGTGACGGGCTTTTCCTTTTTTTTAATACCGGCCACAAGGAAGGCAACAAGGACATGCATTATGCCCGGCGCGCCGGCAGGGCATGAGTCTATCAGGGTGAAATAGGCCCCAATACCCCCAAAGAGGTGCAGGGTAATCCGACGATGGATGACAGAGGTCATTTCTACTTTGTTGACACAACCGTGCCGCACATGATTCAGCAGGCTCTGTTTGTTCCCGAATCAGGCCAGCTTGAGAAACTGCGCGAATTCGATGCCATACCGAGCCGCGATGTGCGTCTGTTTGCTCAGCGCTTTACCGGCAATATGGGGGGGGGGAGATCAGCCCTGACGGGCGGACGATATATTTCTCTCGCGCCACATGGGGTCTGAATCTATGGTTTCCGGGTCAAATACTGGCCTCGAACATCCTGCTCAGTGAATGGCATGGTGACCGGTTTGTGTACGATGAGAAAAGAGCCATGCATATCATGCAGAATATCAACACCGATGAGCTTGAATATGCCGCCTGCATTTCCCGTAATGGGCTGGAGCTGTTTTTCACCCGTCTGTCACGGGAAAGTTTCAAACGCGGTCATCCGAAATCCATGATTATGCGCGCCAGACGCGCCTCACGGGCAGCCCCCTTCGGCAAGCCGGAAGAGGTTCGTGCTATCGGGCATGATGATTTTGTTGAAGGACCAAGCCTGTCGGCCAACGAACGCGGGCTTTATTATCACAAACATATCGGCAAGAAATTTCGACTGTTCAGGGTCGTACGTTAAGCCTGTTTCGGCCATGTGGTGAGAACTTCAACCCGCCTTACTTCCAGATCATCATCCACGCATGCAAGTTTCACATGCCTAGTGGATGCGTCGAGCAATTCCGGCGCCCGGCCCGGCCACTCGATCAGGCATATCCATGGCGGCTGCATGTAATCGCGCACTCCGATGGCATCCAGTTCATCCCCCCCTGTCAGACGATACCAGTCCATATGCGCCACCCGGCAGTCTTTGCCTTCGTATTCCTGGATGATGGCAAAGGTCGGGCTGGGCATGGCTTCATCTTTCACGCCCAGCGCGCGCATCACGGCGCGGCAGAACACGCTCTTGCCAGCTCCCAGGTCACCGTGCATTGCCACGACATCGCCCGGTTTTAGCGTATGGGCGAATTCTTCTGCAAAAGCGACGGTTTCAGCTTCACTATGGAGCCGTTTTTCTGTCACCGGGCGTGTGCGGTCAGGCGGGACTTCGGGCAGCCAGCGCACGAATCACATCGTGCTTGGAAATCAGACCGATGACTGCATCGCCATCAAGGACCGGCAGATGATGCACCCGCACATCAGACATGATGGTAGCGATATCGTTCAGGCTCGCATCGGGTTGCACGGATTTCACTGAAGGGTTGACCAAATCCTCGGCGGTCATGGCCTGCATGCGGTTCACTTCGTCCTCAAAGCGCCCCTCTCCGACCGGAATCACCATATCGAAGACAGCCAGTGCTGTCGGCAGATGCAGGTTGGCCTGCTGGTCAATCAGATCCGAATCGGTAATCACACCCAGCAGCCGCCTGTCATCATCAATCACCAGCAGACCGGACAAGTCTTCCCCGGCCAAGCGACGGGCGATCTCGGATAACGGTGTGTCCAGCTGGCAGTAAGCCGGTTCGGAATTCATGATATCACGTGCTTTGAGCATGTTCGCCTCCTTGTGGATTCTGAGCTATATCCCGTGTCTAGATTATAGACTAGGCCTTGCGATAAATCTCGCCACCGCCCTCGTTGAAAGCTTCGGATTGCTCATGCATGCCCGCATCAATGGCTTCAAACGTCTCAAGGCCATGTTCTTCGGCATAATCACGTACATCCTGAGTAATCTTCATGGAACAGAACTTCGGTCCGCACATGGAACAGAAATGCGCCACCTTGGCGGAATCCTTGGGCAACGTCTCATCGTGGAAGCTGCGCGCCGTATCCGGATCGAGGCTCAGATTGAACTGATCCTCCCAGCGGAATTCGAAACGCGCCTTGGACAGCGCATCATCGCGCTGCTGCGCACCCGGATGACCCTTGGCCAGATCCGCCGCATGTGCGGCAATCTTGTAGGTAATAACGCCGGCCTTCACATCGTCGCGATTGGGCAGCCCCAGATGCTCTTTCGGCGTCACATAGCAAAGCATGGCGCAACCGTACCAGCCGATCTGGGCGGCTCCGATGCCGGAAGTGATATGATCGTAGCCCGGCGCGATATCGGTTGTCAGCGGGCCCAGCGTATAGAATGGCGCTTCATCGCAATGCTTGATCTGCTCATCCATGTTTTCCTTGATCATCTGCATCGGCACATGCCCTGGGCCCTCAATCATCGTCTGCACATCATGCTTCCAGGCAATCTTGCTCAGCTCACCGAGTGTACGCAATTCACCGAACTGAGCCTCGTCGTTGGCATCGGCAATCGCACCCGGGCGCAGGCCGTCACCGAGAGAGAATGATACATCATAGGCCTTCATGATCTCGCAGATGTCCTCAAAATGGGTGTACAGGAAATTCTCCTTGTGATGCGCCAGACACCATTTGGCCATAATTGAGCCGCCGCGTGACACGATGCCGGCTAGCCGTTTGGCAGTCAGCGGCACATAGCGCAGCAATACGCCGGCATGAATGGTGAAATAATCAACACCCTGCTCCGCCTGCTCGATCAGTGTATCGCGGAAGATTTCCCAGTTTAGATCCTCAGCGACGCCATCCACCTTCTCCAGCGCCTGATAGATCGGCACCGTGCCGATCGGAACGGCGGAGTTGCGTACAATCCATTCGCGCGTTTCGTGGATATTCTTGCCGGTGGACAGATCCATAATGGTGTCCGAACCCCAGCGGGTGGCCCAGGTCATCTTTTCAACTTCTTCCTCAATGCTTGAAGTAACAGCCGAATTGCCGATATTACCATTGATTTTGACCAGAAAGTTCCGTCCGATAATCATCGGTTCCAGTTCAGGGTGATTGATGTTGGCCGGGATAATGGCGCGCCCGCGAGCGATTTCATCGCGCACGAATTCCGGTGTAATAACCTGTGGAATGGCAGCACCCCAGCTCTGACCCGGATGCTGGCTTGTGATCTCGCGCAGGTGTTCACGGCGCTGGTTTTCACGGATGGCTACAAACTCCATCTCAGGCGTGATGATACCCTGACGGGCATAATGCATCTGCGATACATTGCTGCCTGCTCTGGCGCGACGCGGTTTGTGCTGATGGCTGAAGCGCAGGCTGTCCAGCGCCTCATTATCGCGGCGCTCACGACCATAAACGGAACTGAGCTCATGCAGGGTTTCGGTATCGCCGCGCTCTTCGATCCAGGCCGCACGAATGGGCTTCAGGCCTACCTGTAGATCAATATCAACGTCCGGATCGGTGTAAGGACCGGATGTATCATAAACCAGCACCGGCGGATTCTCTTCCATGCCTTTTTTGGTCTGTGTCGGAGACAGGGTAATTTCCCGCATCGGCACGCGAATATCCGGGCGTGAACCTTCAATATACAGCTTACGGGAATTTGGCAGCGGCTGCTCTGCACTGCTGTCATAAATCTGGGTCTCTGGTGACATTGGGCCTCCGGGATCGTCTTGCATCCGTATAATGATGGGCGGCGAACTATACCTGACTTAGCCACTCGGGTATAGGCAATGGAACGCCATACGTGAGGGGGATTGTAAGGCATAGAATGCTCGCTGCCGTCCTGATAGCGTCGCCGCCATGAATCATAATCTGCCCAGACTGGGCCAGCCGACCGTAGAGATGCTAATTCAATCCTATGTGCTGGGCAGACGGAATATCTGGTCTGTACTCAAGGCATCCGGCAGTGGCATCCGCGACTATCTACAGGGACAGATTACGCAGGATATGGCAAAACTGAGCGAAGATCAGGGTATCCATGCCTGTATCCTCACGCCGCAGGGCAAGGCTGTCAGTGAACTGTATATTATCGAAGGCAGGAATGACGAACTTATCCTGCTGACCCCCGGAGTTCTGGCCGAGGTGACCGTGGCACGATTGCGGCGTTTCGCACTGGGTGCCGAGCTGCGTATGGGTGTTGTCGACAGCATGGGCATCTGTTCCGTGCAGGGTGCCAATGCAGCCGAAGCTCTGGCAGATTTTGGATTATCCGAGCCTGGTCAGAGCTGGCTCGCCACGAGCAGGCACGAAAGCGAGGATATCTTTGCTCTGACCATGCCGAATGATCCGCACGGCTTTTGGGTTGTGGCGCCAAACGAGCGAGTCGATGCGGTCCTGGATGCATCCAGTGCCGTGGTTGATGAGAACGAAATCGAAGCCATGCGCATCATTCAGGGTTTGCCGCGCTTTGGCGTCGAATGGCAATCGACCCTGCAGCCGCTGAATGCCAACCTGGAAGAATTCCATGGCGTATCCTTCGACAAAGGATGTTATGTAGGTCAGGAGATCACCAGTCGCATGCACTGGCGCGGCGGCATTCGCAAAAAGCTGTACAAGGTGATGATTCAGGGGAACGTGAATACGATCAAATCCCTGCCCTGCCCGCTTTTTGCATCGGCTGAACAGGGATCTGTCCGGATGGGTGAATTATGTTCCGCGGCGATTGATCATGAGGGCACAGTACACGGTATCGCGCTGCTTCCCATCGAAGTGGCCGAGGAGACAGGCAGAGAACTGTTTGTCGATGCGGAAACATCCGTATATATAAAAGAAGCCTGCCATGCCTGAATCGAACACATCGCCCAGCTCGGCTTTTATCTGGTATCACGCCGATATGAAGATGCAAGAATCTGTCCTGGCATGGCAGCAGACAGAGGTTGCTGAAAAACTTGCTGTCAGCGGCCGTTTGCTGATCCGCGAACAGGCCGGCAAAACCACTTTCATGGAAATCTATGAGCACGTAGAGTGGCCGCTTGTTGAACGCATCGAGCAGATGGCGAATCAGGCCTCCTGTTTTGCAGGGATTGAACGCCGATGCGAGTTCTTTACCGAGGTGAGTCCGTATGAGTGATCGATTAATGACCCACCCGACCCGACGGATGCTTAACGCCCCGACGACTTGGAGTATCACATGAACTCGAACAATCCGGCTCTGCTTCTGGCCATTGAGCTGATCAGGCGAGAGTCGCCGACGCCGGAGGATGCCGGCTGTCAGGACTGGATGGCATCGTTTCTTGAGCCGCTGGGATTCTCGCGCACCAAGGTTGATGCTGGCGGCATCACTAACAGTATTTATACCCGCCCCGGCGAGAAACCGGGTGTGCTGGCCTTTGCCGGCCATACCGATGTTGTGCCTACCGGGCCGGAGCATCAGTGGCCTCACCCGCCTTTTGAGGCCGCCCTTGAGGATGGTCCGGATGGAAAGATACTGCACGGACGCGGTGCCCAGGATATGAAGGGCGGTATCGCCTGCTGGCTGGCTGCGGTGCAGCAGCAGGTTGAGGCTGGTATTCCGCTTCCCGGAATCCAGATGCTGATCACCTCGGATGAAGAAGGTGAATCCATAAACGGCACGATCCGTATTGTTGAAAAACAGCAGGCCGATGACGTCCTTCCTGATGCAGTTATTGTGGGAGAGCCATCCTGTTCGAAGAAGGTCGGCGATGTCATTCGTCGGGGCCGGCGCGGCGTGGTTCAGGTTGTTGCTGTTGTTGAAGGCAAACAGGGACATTCCGCTTATCCGGATGATGCTGATAATGCGCTACATCTGGCGATTCCTGTGCTTGATCGCATTGCCGGCATCGATTGGGGTGAGAGCGCTGAAGGCTTTCCGCCCACCACCTGTCAGATCACCAATGTAAAGGCCGGTACGGGTGCGATGAATGTCATCCCTGGCATCTGCGAGATTGCCATTGATATCCGCTATAATCCCGGCATTCATTTCGAGGCGATCCAGCAGCGCCTGTTCGATGCATGTGACGGCGTAAATGTGATCCTGGATATCCAGCATCAGGCCGAGGCATTCAAAACGCCGGATGGCTCGTTTCTGAATCTGGTGAGTGGATCGATTCTGCGGGTTACCGGGCTGGAGACCGTGCGTGATACCGGCGGCGGCACGTCCGATGGCCGCTTTCTGGCTGCAGCCGGGGTGCCGGTAGCTGAGCTTGGCCTGACCAATTCCACCATTCACCAGGTTGGCGAATGCGTGGCCGTACATGAGTTAAAAACCCTGACGGCGATTTACGCCGATATTATGAGTAATTTTGAGGTAGCTGCATGACTGACAAGCTTGGGACGACACTGAATGCCCCATCCCGTGAACTGGAAAGCTTTCCCAACCCGAATCCCGAGCGCGACTATCATGTTCGCATTGATTCGCCAGAATTCACCTGCCTGTGCCCAAAGACAGGCCAGCCGGATTTTGCCGAGATCAAGCTGGATTATGTGCCGGATCAGCTTTGCGTGGAACTCAAGTCACTGAAGCTGTATTACTGGAGCTTTCGCAACGAAGGACACTTTCACGAGAAGGTCACCAACATGATTGCCGAAGACCTGATTGGCGCTCTTGACCCACGTTATCTGAAGGTGACTGCGGTATTCAATGTGCGCGGCGGCGTGTATACCACCATTGAGGTGGAGCATGTTAAAGCCACATGACTAGTCTCCCTTTCACCAAGATGCAGGCTCAGGGAAACGATTTCGTCGTCCTTGACGGGCTGGGCAATAAGCTTCCGGAGCTGACCGATACCTTTGTCCGCCAGATCACCGAACGCCGCTATGGCATCGGCTGTGACCAGCTGCTTGTGCTGCAGCCAAGTGATCAGGCAGATACGGCCATACGCATCTTTAACAATGACGGCTCCGAGGCAGCCAATTGCGGCAATGGCCTGCGCTGTGTCGGGGATATACTGATCCGTACTCTGAAAAAGCAAACGGCGAGTATCGCGCTTAGCGACCGCATCGTACATGCCGAACATGTCGAACACGGCATCCGTGTCGAAATGGGGGCCGCCTGCATAAGCGAGAAGACCGAGGCACATGTGGATGTTGAAATCGGCAATTCACATCGCGTGTTTTTTGAGGCGATCGAAGAATTTCCACATGATCGAAATGTCGAGATTGTCACCGGCCAGGTCGCCGACCATGTGTATATCGACATTATCGAACGCGGTGCCGGGCGCACGCTCGCCTGCGGTTCAGGCGCCTGTGCAGTAGCTGCCGCCATCTGGCATATTGAAGGCCATAACCGCCCGCAAAGCATAGAAATGCCCGGTGGCGAAGTCACCGTATCGGGTACGCCGGATCATCTGGCACTGACAGGCACTGTTCACCAGGTGTTTTCCGGCACGTATCAGCTCTAGCTGTCCGGACATCCGCTTTAATCCCATGTGGATATTCAGACCGGCAGCCACTGTCGGGGCGCTTACTCTACCCCGGGTTTAGATACTCCCTTGACACTGCATCGCTCGATTCTAATATGACCGACCCTGGCCGAAGTGGTGGAATTGGTAGACACGCTACCTTGAGGGGGTAGTGGAGAAATCCGTGCTGGTTCGAGTCCAGTCTTCGGTACCATGTGAGGGTTTAAAGAAAGCCCATAAGAGCCTGCAAGCCCTGTGTTTGCAGGCTTTTTTGTTTATGCGCTGCCAGAGAAAAGGCGCACTGTTATCTACAAGGCCGCACTTATGCCAAACAATGCTCGCATGAGTCCTTCGGCTTTGTGTTCAGTTTCAAGCAGCTCATGCTCGGGGTCGGAATCGGCAACAATGCCGGCACCGGCGGCCCAGTGTAGCTGGCCATGATCATGCCAGAAGCTGCGAATCAGGATATTCATATCTGCAGAGCCGTCCCAGGCCACATAACCGATACCGCCGGTGTACGGACCGCGGGCACGCTTTTCCTGCTCATGGATAATCTCCATGCAGCGAACCTTCGGGCAGCCGGTAATCGTGCCGCCGGGAAACATGGCGCGGAACACATCAATGACATCTTTGCCTTGCGCCAGCTTGCCGCGAACATTGGAAACAATATGCTGCACCGTCGCATAGCGCTCAATCGCCATATATTCGTTCACCTCTACCGTTCCGGGACGGCAGACACGGCCAAGATCGTTCCTCTCCAGGTCCACCAGCATGATATGCTCGGCCCGCTCCTTGTCCGACAGAAGCAGTTCAGCACTAAGGGCATCATCCATATCCCCTTCACCACGCTTGCGCGTGCCGGCAATCGGGCGGGTATCCACTTCACCATCCGGAAGCATGCGGAATAGCCTCTCGGGGGATGCGGACAGGATATGCATGGTTTCCTGCCCCGATTCAATGCGGACCATACATGTGAACGGTGCCGGATTCACCGAACGCAAGCGGTTGTACAATGCCGGCAGCTGATCCTGCTCAAACGGCATTTGCCAGAAACGGGCGATATTGGCCTGAAAGATATCACCTGCCGCGATGTATTCACGAACACTGGAAACACTGTTTTTATAATCCTGTTCAGATGTTATGGAAATACATTCATGCGATAAATTCAGGCTTGGAAGGGCTTTGGGCTCACTCCTTTCTTCCAGCAATGCCATTACCTTATCCAGATATGCCTCTGAAATGGCCGCGACATATACGCATTCAGCATCCGCATCAAAGCAAAGAGACCAGGCTGGAAAGAAGGCCCAGAAAACCGACAGCGGAGGATCACTGACAGGTTCGGGAAGCTGTTCGATAAGATTGCCGGCCTCATAAGCGCTGTAAATCAGACAGCGAATGGCTGGAGAAGACGATGCCGCGGGACTCAGAAGCTGTTTGAGCCCGGCGAAGTAGTGATCAGCATGCGCTATATCAGTCAGTCTGTCGAGGCTATGGCGCGTCCCCTCTTTTGACGTCAGTAACTGTCGACCATGGCCGGAAGGATCCTCCAGAATCGCTGAAAAGGCATCCGGACGGGCAGAAAAAAGGCCGTAAGCATGAAGCTTGCGGCCCTGAATCGATATGGAGCGAAAAAACACGCCCAGTTTATTATGATCGGATGGTCGGATCAGTCAAACTTGCGAAGGACCAGCGAAGCATTGGTGCCACCAAATCCGAACGAATTCGACACGGCCACCTTCAGGTCAACATCGCGCGCCGTATTGGGCACATAGTCCAGATCACATTCCGAATCCTGATTGTCGAGATTGATGGTTGGCGGAATCACGCCATGATGCAGTGCCAGTACAGAGAACCCGGCCTCAATACCGCCGGCTGCACCGAGCAGATGGCCGGTCATTGATTTGGTCGAAGACACCATCAGGCCACTCCTGGCATGGGCGCCGAATACCGACTTGATACCCTGTGTCTCGCAGATGTCGCCTTGTGGTGTGGATGTGCCATGTGCATTGACGTAATCCACATCGTCCGGGTTAAGTTCGGCAGAATCCAGAGCCGCCTTCATGCAACGGGCTCCGCCTTCCCCTTCAGGAGCTGGCGCAGTCATGTGATAAGCATCGCCGGACATACCATAACCGACAGCTTCGGCCAGGATATTTGCCCCGCGAGCCTTGGCAGAGTCCAGTGATTCAAGCACAAGTACACCGGCGCCCTCACCCATGACAAAGCCATCTCGATCGGCATCCCATGGACGGGATGCGCGTTCGGGTTCGGCATTGCGTGTGGACAGAGCCTTGGAAGCGCTAAAGCCACCTACGCCAAGCTCGCAAACACATGCCTCGCAGCCTCCGGCAATCATCGCATCGGCATCACCCTTGGCGATGATGTCAAAAGCATCGCCAATCGCATGTGTTCCGGTTGCACAGGCAGTCACAGTCGCGACATTCGGACCTTTCGCACCCGTGCGCATCGACACCCAGCCGGATGCCATATTGATAATCGTCTGGGGAATGAAGAACGGTGAAATTTTGCGACGTCCGCCCGTTTCATAAGCACGCATCGTTTTCTCGATAGCCGGCAAGCCACCGATACCGGCGCCAACAATCACACCGACGCGTTCGGCATTTTCCTCGTTGATTTCCAGACCCGAGTGCTGCAAAGCAATATCCGCCGCCGCGACACCGTAATGGATAAAGGTATCCATTTTGCGGGCATCCTTGCGATTGATAAAGTCCTCAACATTGAAATCAGACACTTCACCGGCAATGGTACAAGGCATATCAGCAGCCTCTGCATTAAAGCGGGTAATGCGCCGGATACCGGATTTGCCGGCAACCAGGTTGTCCCAGGTTTTATCCGTACCTGTGCCCAGCGGGGTTACCAAACCCACGCCGGTTACAACAACACGTCTGGTCATAAGTATTTATTCGGCCTTGGCAGCCACGTAATCGATGGCATTCTGAACGCTCTGAATCTTCTCGGCATCCTCATCCGGAATCTCAACACCGAACTCTTCCTCAAATGCCATCACCAGCTCAACGGTATCCAGGGAATCAGCACCCAGATCATCCACAAATGATGAATCCGGATTGATTTCGCCTTCGTCAACGTTCAACTGATCGGCAACGATCTTGATAATTTTAGCTTCGATTTCTGCAGACATAAGTCCTCCCGAAAATTGAAATTTATTATGGTGCGGCTTCTATCATAGTGTACCGACCCGCACAAGCCTGAACACTCCCATCCCCTGTATTCCAGAAAACGGAAAAAACTATACTCAAATCAGCCGTAACCGCCATGAATTATTTCCCTCTACCCGGTCATCCGGCACATGGAGAGAAGCCACGGCTGCTACATATACATACCGCCGTTCACGTGCATGACATGCCCCGTAATATAGCCGGCAGCATCACTGGCTAGAAATACCACAGCCGCCGCAATATCTTCCGGCTGTCCCAGACGTCCGAGCGGAATCTGATCCGTCAGAGCCTTCTGGGCATCATCGCCAAGGTCTGCAGTCATATCAGTGGCGATAAATCCGGGGGCAATAGCATTAACGGTAATACCACGTGAGCCAATTTCTCTGGCCAGCGAACGTGTCATTGCATCAACGCCACCCTTGCTGGCGCAGTAATTCAACTGACCGGGGTTACCCATTGATGCTACCACGGATGAGATATTGATAATGCGCCCGAAACGCGCCTTCATCATCGGCCTGAGAGCTGCCTGCATGGCGAAGAACACCGATGAAAGGTTGGTATCCACCACCTGCTGCCATTCATCAGCTTTCATGCGCATGGAGATATTGTCGCGTGTAATGCCGGCATTGTTCACCAGCACATCAAGCCGGCCAAAGGTCTTGGCGGTTTCAGTGACAAAAGCCTGTAGCCCATCCCTGTCCGCAACATTCACGGCCCGGGCCAGAACCTCAACACCATGCATTTCACGAACGGCATCGGCCGCCTTTTCGATGGTCGTTGTATTGGTGCCGCAAATAGCCAGGTTGTACCCTGCTGCAGCCAGTTGCCGGGCAATCACATTGCCGATACCACGGCTAGCACCTGTGACCAAAGCTGTTTTGTTTGCTGAATTCATATTCCCTCCGACTCGGCCAGGGCCTCGACACAGCTTTTCAGCTGTTCTGGCGTGGCGATATTGCTGACCGTAAGCTCCCGTTCAACGCGCTTGCAGAGACCGGCAAGAACCTTTCCAGGCCCCATTTCAATGCCACGAGTGACCCCCGAGCGCCGCAGTCGCTGCACCGTTTCTGTCCAGCGCACCGGGGATGTCAACTGAGCGACCAGCGCATCGCGGATATCATTTCCATCTTCCTTGGGTGCTGCCTCGGCATTGCTCCATACCGGGCAGACAGGCTTCTTGATTGGTGTGGTTTTTAATCGTTTCTGCATGGCGTCGGCTGCTTTTTGCATCAACGGTGTATGCGAAGGGGCGCTCACAGCAAGCGGCAATGCGCGGCGTGCACCGGCCTCAGTAGCCAGTCGCATCAGACGCTCAACGGCAGGCGCATGGCCGGCAACAACCAGCTGGCCCGGACAATTGTAGTTGGCGGCCCAGACCTGCTCGGAATCATGCGATGCCTGTCGGCAGATATCCTCCACCTGATCATCGGAAAGGCCAAGAATCGCAGCCATGCTGCCGACCCCGGCCGGGACAGCCTCTGTCATCATTTTACCGCGAAATGAAACCAGCTTCACGGCATCAGTGAAACTCAATGCATCGGCTGCAACCAGTGCCGAATACTCGCCTAATGAATGGCCGGCCACATGATCCGGCCTGATGCCGCCCTCTTCCTGCCACAGCCGGAAGAGGGCTATCGAGGCCGTCAGCAGTGCCGGCTGGGTGAACTCCGTCTGCCCGAGCTTCCCATCGGCGTCCTCATGGGTTAGCGCTGCCACATCATAGGAGAGAGCATCGGAGGCCTCCTCCAGTGTCTGTTTGACCGCAGTTTTATCGGCAAATGCGTCGAGCATACCCTTGGATTGTGAGCCTTGTCCGGGGAATAAGAATACTGTTGTCACTGTCGTTTCCTTATTGTTATTTGATTAATATGTTAACGGGTTATTTGGACCAGCGCAAAATATTTGCGCCCCAGGCAAAGCCGCCGGCAAATGCTTCCAGCAAAATATGTTGACCGGATTGGAGTTTACCCTCGCGATACAGTGCATCCAGGGCCAGCGGAATACTTGCGGATGAGGTGTTGCCATGATCTCTGACCGTGGTGGAGACCCGCTTCATATCCATACCGAGTTTTTTCGCAGTTGCCTGGATAATGCGGATATTGGCCTGATGTGGTACCAACCAGTCAATCTGGTCCTCATCGATATGGCAATGGGCAAGGATTTCGCCAACCACTTCGCCCAGCTTGGTGACAGCTACGCGGAATACCTCATTACCCTTCATTTCGACTGCAGCAACACCGGCAGCATCAATGGAGAAATCAACCGCATCGGGGCTTGCACCCGGATGAGGGTGATGGGCCTTGAGTAAATCCCGATAGGAGCCATCAGCATGCAGCACCGAACCAAGCACGCCGCCCTCTTCTTCCCTGGCCTCAAGAACGACTGCGCCGGCGCCATCACCGAACAGTACACAGGTACCGCGATCCTTCCAGTTCACAATGCGGCTCATCGCCTCGGCACCGATCAGTAATACGCGTTTGAACATGCCTGCACGCATCATGCCGTCCGCATGAGCCAGGCCATAGACAAATCCTGAACAGACCGCCTGAGTATCCCAGGCCGGAAAGTCCTTACCGCCAAGTTTGGCCTGAACGATGGTAGCTGTAGCAGGGAACACCATATCGGGCGTGGTGGTTGAAACAATCAGTGCATCAATATCATCAATGCCGATGCCGGCATCATCCAGCGCAATCCTGGCTGCTTCCACAGCCATATCGGAAGTCATCTGATCTTCGGCGATGATGTGGCGTTCACGGATACCGGTGCGCTCGTGAATCCAGCTGTCTGTCGTATCAACGATCTTTTCAAGGTCGGCATTGGTAAGCGTGCGTTCAGGCAAATAGCTTCCGATACCTGTCACATGTACATGCATGGAACTCATGCTTCGAGACTTTCCTGCATTGATATGGTGATACGCTCGATCAACTGCTCCCCCACTTCTCTATAAGCCACCGAAATGGCATTGGCAAAACTTGCCGCATCGGCTGAACCATGACTTTTCACCACAATGCCGTTCAGACCGAGTAACGGAGCGCCATTATATTTACCCGGGTTTATTTTGTCTTTAAAACGCTTTAGGGCAGGCCTTGCAAGCAAGGCTCCTGTCTTTGCCACCATGCCGGAGGTTAGCTCTTCGCGCATATGGGTAGCAAAAAACCGGGCTGTCCCTTCAATGGACTTCAGTGCCACATTGCCGACGAAGCCATCGCATACGACCACATCAACATGATTGCTGAACAGTTCAGTGCCTTCAACATTACCGATAAAATTAAGCTCTGATTCTTCAAGCTTTGTCGATGTCAACTTGATGAGATCGGTGCCCTTGATGGCTTCGCTGCCGATATTAAGCAAGCCCACACGTGGCGATTCAATGCGCTCTGCTGCCTGCATGTAACAGGAGCCCATGATTGAGAACTGTACCAGATGATCCGAATTGCATTCAGTATTGGCCCCCGAGTCCAGCAACAGCGTGCAGCTGCCATTATCGGAGGGTAACACCGAGGCAATGGCCGGACGATCTATGCCATGCAGGGTTTTGAGTATCATTTTGGAAATAGCCATTAGCGCGCCGGTGTTGCCGGCACTGACCAGAGCATCCCATCCACCATCACGCACCAGTCTGGCACCGACATGAATGGAAGAATCTTTTTTGCGACGCAGTGCCTGGGCGGGTGAATCACACATACCAATCACATCCGTGCAGGCGATCAACTCAATCTGACCGTCAATGCCGCGCCCCTTCAGGAGAGGCCCGATGACATCAGGCTGGCCGACAACACCCAGTTTAAGCGGCCCAAGATCACCTGCTGATGATTGCAGTATCAGGGATAGCGCATCAAGAACCACAATCGGTGCTGCATCACCGCCGTGGCCATCAACGAGCACACGAATATCCCTGCCGGATGCAGAGGTATTCGTTATATCAGCGCTGTGCTGCCCCGTTTCAGGCGACATATCCACCAGCATCTGCAGGTATCACAAAAGTTTTGATTTAACCCTCGCTGGAGGAGGCTGTAACCTCACGGCCTTTGTAATTGCCACAGTGCGGGCAGGCATGATGCGGACGCATCATTTCGCCACATTCCGGACATTCACTCATACCGGCTACGGTAATCTGATCGTGTGCCCGGCGCATGTTACGCTTGGAAGCGCTGGTTTTTCTCTTTGGAACTGCCATCTCTTACTCCTTCCTGAGGCTTTCAGCCTCTGGATCTTATGCGTCCAGCTTCAATGCAGCCAGTGCTGCAAATGGATGGCCGCTATTTTTCTGTTCACACTGACATGCCCGCGTATTGCGATTGCATCCACAATATGAACATAAACCCTTGCATGATTCACTACACACTACATCAGCCTGCCATGCCAGCCAGACATCCTCTCGCAGGATATCGAGCAAATAAATATTTCCCGGAGGCGCAATGAATTCGCATTCGCTTCCGGATTCATCATCATAAGGTGCCTGCCTTAGCTGATAGTCCCGTTCCGTCTTCCCCTGCATCTGCCAGTCAAACGGCACATTACAACGACAACAACGGCGCGTCATGCTGCCCTGCCACCGGCCCTGAAGCCGAAACACTTCATCAGCATGCTCCAGTGTCAGCTGCCAGTGCATATCGGATGTCAAACCCTGCAAAGTATCAACAACACCTTCGCCTGAATCCTGCAATAGTTTCTGCGACACATCGGTATCCCAGCTGCGTCCGGCTGACGGCAGGCCCTGCAATGTTACAAGCCATTTGCCTTGCACCCGACACCTCCAGAACAACCCCTGCATGAAGCATGTCGCCATTATCTGGGCATACAATCAGGCAGGCGCGCATTATGGGTAATGCCCCTAGCGGGTCAAGCCCTAGTCAAGAAAGAATTAACACACAGTCTATGATGTTTTCGCATGGGCCAGCAACTGCTCAAGCAGATCCACGACGCCGACGGCCGGATGGCGATCCCCCAGCCGCCTGCGTAATTCCCTGAATCGCAGTTGCTGCGCATCCCCTGCCTCGCGGTCGTGCAGAAGAGGCATGAGCGCATCGACTATCCGCCCGACAGTACAATCCTTCTGGATCAGCTCCGGCATCACCGGCTGATCGTCCATGATAATATTGGCGAGTCCGGCACAGTTCAGATCAACCAGTCGCCAGGCAAGAAACATCGTCAGGGCGGAGGACCGGTATACAAGCACGGTCGGCACATCCCACAGCGCTAGCTCCAGGGTTGCTGTACCCGAAACGGCAATAGCTGCATCCGCCCTCAGCGCATAACCCGGTTCATTGCGGTCAATCGCCACAGCCCCTGCCTGCCACAGTGGCTGCAGCGATTCGTATGCAACCCCCGGCGCAACAGGCACGACAAAGGCAATCGAGCTATCCAGCTTACGCAGGCGGTGCATTGTCTCGGCAAGCAGAGTTACATGCCTATGCAGTTCCTGGGCACGGCTGCCGGGAAGTATGGCCAGCAAACGAGTCGCCTTATCCAGACCCAGGCGCGATTTGAGCTCATCGCGGCTCCAGCCGTCACGACATGTCACGGCACTGGGGTTCCCGACATAGGTGGCGCGAATGCCATGCGTAGCAAACCACTCGGGCTCGAAGGGCAGAATACTGGCCAAAGCATCCTGTGAATGGCTGAGCTTGCGCACGCGCCATGCCCCCCATGCCCAGAGCTTGGGAGCAATAAAATGCAATACGGGGATGCCCATGGCCCGAAGTTTGCGTCCAAGTCGCATGTGAAAGCTGGAAAAATCAACCAGAATGGCTGCATCGGGATGGTTTTCCGTGCACCAGTTCAGCACGGATTTCTCAATACGCCGAATGCGCGGCAAGGCGGAAACAACATCACTGATACCCATCACATTCAGTTCATGCATCGCATGCAGTGGCACGCAACCGGCATTTAACATGCATGGACCTGAAATTCCGGATGTAATCAGTTCGGGAAAACGATGATGCAGTTCCTTAAGGACGGTCGCCGCATGTAAATCACCGGAAACCTCACCGACACTGATGAATATATTTTGCGGAGTCAGCAAAGATGTCAACGGACTTAAGCTTCGGCTTCCCGGTAGCCGTAAACGGAAACACCCAGGTGTTGCGCCATATCGATAAATCTCTGACGTTCAATGATCAGCGTCAGCCCACTCTCAACAGCCAGCAATGTGCAACCGGCAGCATGCATGGCCTCCAGCGTATCCGGACCCACTGACGGAACATCAAAGCGAAGATCCTGATTCGGTTTGGCCACCTTGATAACCGTCGCTTTGCCGCTACCCAGCTCACCACCGCGCTTAATCGCTTCATCCGTACCTTCAATCGCTTCAACAGCCAGTACGGCCTGATCCTGAACCACAATCGTCTGCCCGATATCCAGCCCTGCAATCTGCTTGGCCTGGGGAAAACCGAATTCGATATCGGCGAATCGTTTTTTTGCAACCGGACCGGCCAGATGTCCGTTGCCGGCCAGCATGCCACCGGCATATTCAACCTGCGAAAGCAGTGTCAGACCCTCCTCAGCCAAAAGGTCCGCGATTGTGTTCAAGACACTGTCATCGCGCCGGTCTTTCATGCGCATCAAACCTTTCATGGCAGTCATGTCCGGTCGGAAGTTCCTGAATAAATGGAGTTTTCTGACCTTTCCGGCCATCACCACCCGATCAACACCCGATTTTTTGAATGCCTTAATCATGCCGCCGACCTGACCGACATGCAGCCAGCATGTTGAAGTAGTCAGCGACTCAATTGCCGGACTGGTTTCTTCACGGGCCGCCACGCAGTGCACTTCAAAACCCGCCCGCGTAAGCTGTTCAGCCAACTCCATGGGGAAATGTCCATAGCCGGCAATAAGCCCGATTTTGCGGGGCATTATGCCTCGTTATCCCGGCGGTGCAGGGTCATGCCGCCCTTGGTATTACGGATGAAATCAACCAGATAGCGAACCTGACCATCGTCACCGGCGAGTTGCTCTGCCGCCTCAAGCCTGTCGTCCCGCTTGCCGGACTCCTGCAACAGAAGTCGATAAATTTCCTTCAGGCTGGATATCTGATCCCGGGAAAAGCCGCGACGTTTCAGGCCGATCAGATTCAGGCCGACCAGTGTTGGTCGATAGCCTCCCGAGACCATGCAGAACGGCGGAACACTCTTGTTTACTCCGGCTGTTCCGCCGATCATGCAATACTTGCCGATATGCAGGAACTGATGAATTGCCGCCAGACCACCGATAATGGCGCCATCCTCAACCGTCACATGCCCGGCCAGCGTGGCGCAATTGGCCATAATCACCTCATTTCCAAGGATACAGTCGTGTGCAACATGGGCATAAGCCATCATCAGGCAGTGATCGCCGATACGGGTCACCATGCCACCGCCTTCCGTACCGGCATTAACGGTCACATTCTCACGAAAGGTATTATGATCACCGATCACGACTTCGGAATCCTCACCGTGGTATTTCAGATCCTGAGGCTCCTGTCCAATACAGGCGAATGGAAAAACACGATTCCCTGATCCCATGCTTGTGTGACCGGTCACCACCGCGTGCGAAACAAGCTCGGTATCATCCCCCAGCCTGACGTCGGGGCCCACAAGGCAATGCGGACCGATCTTAACGCCCTCTCCGAGTCGGGCAGCGCTATCTACAACAGCCGTCGGGTGAATGGTGGTGCTCATGCCCCGTCCTGAAGCACCAGCGTGGCCATCAGTGTCCCTTCGCAGACCAGTTCACCATCAACAAATGCTTCACCACGCAGCTTCCACATGTGGCCGCGGCGACGCAGACAGGTCAGCTCAAAGATGACCTGGTCGCCGGGGCGTACCGGCTTGCGAAAACGAACACCGTCAATGGCAGTAAAATAAACCAGATACTCACGCTCATCCTCAACCGATTCAAAGGCGAGAATACCGCCGGCCTGAGCCATGGCCTCAACCAGAAGCACACCGGGCATAACGGGATGGCTCGGAAAATGTCCTGTAAACTGAGGTTCGTTACAGGTGACATTCTTCAACGCATGTATGAATTTTTCCTTTTCATAATCGAGTACTTTATCGATTAGTAGAAACGGATACCGGTGTGGCAGTCGGGACATGATATTGTCGATATTCAACGATGGCATAGCTTCCTCTCAGTTAAACAAAGTAAGTGCTCTGGCGAGCAGTTTATTTTTTATTCAGGGTTTTCATGACATCCGGAAGACGGCGCATGGCGGCAGCGACCCTGAACCAGAGACGATGCGGCATGGCTGGACTTCCAGCATAAGTTCCACCGGCATCGAGATCACTGATTACACCCGATTTACCCGCAATCCGGCACCCGTCACCCACCTGGATGTGGCCTGCAAATGCTGCGTGCCCGCCGATCTGGCATCCCTTGCCAATACTGGTGGAACCGGCCACTGCAGTCAGGCCTGCCATAATGGAATAATCGCCAATGTGCACGTTATGGCCAATCTGCATCAGGTTATCGAGCTTGACCCCTCGACCGATCACTGTATCGCCTATCGCCCCCCGGTCTATGCAGGTGTTGGCTCCGACTTCAACCCCGTCATGCAACACGACCCTGCCAACCTGCGGGATTTTCAGATGCTCACTTCCACTCCATGCATAACCAAAGCCATCCGATCCGATAATGACGCCAGCTTGCAGTGTAACATGGTTCTTCAACACACAGCCATGGGCCACGAGCGAACGAGGCAGAAGCCTGCACTGCTTACCGATTTTGGCGTCCTTTTCCACAATGCAGCCTGAACCGATGATGGAACCGGCTCCAATGCTTGCCCCGGCTTCAATAATGGCATGTGCTCCCACATCAACGTCATCGGCAAGATGCGCCTTTGAATCTATCGTGGCTGTGGGATGCCGTCTGCCGGCAGATTGAGGTTCAGGATGAAAATGGCGTTGCAAACGAGTAAAGGCAAGGTATGGATTGGTCGTACGAATCACGTTTGCCCCGGATGGGGCATCAACACCGTCAGCCAGCAATACCAGGCCCGCCTTCGTGTTGACGAGATCGGCTTTGTATTTGCTGTTGGCAAGGAATGAGGCTTCGTCAGGCCCGGCTGAAGCCAGCGTATTGATGCCGACAATCAAGCCATTGCCTGAGCCTTCAAGTCGCCCCTCTAACAGTTCGGCAATATCTTCCAGCGAGATGCCTGGCACGGAGAAATTATTTTGCGTCCAGTAGCTTGGTAATGCTGGCTGTAACATCATGCTTCGAATCAACATATAGAAATGCCGACTTTGCCATGATCATATCATAGCCGTTTTCCTTACCGTATGACTTCATGACCTTCTGAAACTTCGAACCGACACTCATGTCCAGACGGTTCTTCTGCGCCACAAGCTGCTCCTGCGCATCCTGCTGTTTACGGGAAAGATCCTTGCGCATTTTCTTCAGATCCTGCTGCTTCTGAGCCAGACGATCCGGCGACATAGCCATCGACTGCCCCATCAGGTCCTTTTCAGCCTGATTAATCTTGTCGAGCAGAACATTCAACTCCTTCTGCTTTTTCGATTTAAGGGACTCCAGGCGTTTAATGCCGGTTTGATAATCCGCCGTGTTTTCAACCGCACTCTTCACATCTACATAGCCAACCTTCAGCTCAGCCGCACTGGCTGAAACCGGCATCGCTATAGCCAGGGCAAGAGAAGCACCCGTCAAAACGTTACGAACATTCATATTCATCATTTAGCTACCTCTGTTTTTATTATCACTTAAAAAGTTCCGCCCAGGCCAAACTCAAAACTCTTCTCCAAGTCGCCGGCGACCGTCCTGATCGGGAACCCCCAAATGAGCGTGAGCGGCCCGACAGGAGATATCCACTCAAGCCCGAACCCTGCCGAAACACGGAGACGGGATAAAGAGAATCCTTCTCTAACATTCAAAACCTGATTGCCAAATGTACCATTTACTGATCCCCAGGGCAGCCCTGCATCCACAAATACGGCAGCCCGAACCCCGGCAGTTTTAATATATGGCGCAGGAAACAGAAGGTTGAGTGAACCACGAATCATTTTATCGCCGCCCAGCGCGTCATCAGTTTGTAAATCCCGAACAGAGACTCCGTTATAATCGAAGCCGCGCAAACTGCCACTACCACCCATGGAATAGCGCCGCTGCAAGGGGACATCCTTTCCGGACAAGCCGCGGATATCGCGGGCTTCAAAAGACGGGTTGAATACAAGTTCGTTCTCATCATCCAGAGGGAAATAAGCCGAGGCTGAAACGGTCGTTTCAAAAAAACGTTCCTGACCACCCAGTCCGGCAACTCGAAAAGCAATTCGTTCAACACTCCCTTCAGATGTGGCGGTTAAACGGTCCCTGTCATCCCATGTAAAGACCTGAGAGAGCTCACCCGTCGTCTGCTTTCCCTGTTGGGACAATATAATCAGGGATGCATTTGCGGGAACTTTTGTGATATTGGTAGTACTGTAGCGATAATTCACCCCATAGGTCAGATGGTCACTGATCGGGATGCCGAAGCCGAAGCCAACCCCGCTTGAATCCTGATTATAATTGATGGACTGCAGTTGATCCGCCTTGGACTTAAAGGCATTGACCGAGGCACTCATATTTTTCCCTAAAAAATATGGATCAGTAAAGCTAGCTGTATAATTTTGAGTTACAAAACTGACCGTGCCATCCACCTGTGCCTGATAGCCTTTACCAAAAAGGTTCTCCTCGGCAAGTTTGAGTGAAACAATCACTTTTTCTACAGCCGAATAACCGATACCGAAGGTGAAAGAACCGGTTTTCTTTTCAGTAACATCAATTTTCATGTCAACTTTGTCTGTATCCCGCCCTTTGGGCAGGGATACCCGCACATCTTCCAGCATGGGGCTGCGTGTCAGGTTTAGTTTGCTCCGATTAATCTGACTGGCGGCATATTGGGCCCCTTCAAATTGTTTCAGCTGGCGACGCAGCACTGCATCTTCAGTCTTTTCATTGCCTGAAATGAGAATTTTGTCGATATACACTTTCTTGCCCTTCTCAATATCGAAAGTGATGTGCACGGTATTATTATCGTGGCTTCTTTGAAATAAAGGCGTCACCGTAGCAAATGCAAAACCTTCATCGCCCACTTTTTCTGTAAGTGCCCTGATGGACTCTACAAGGCGGCTTTGAGCATAAACCCTGCCTTCCTCCAGCGTAACCGATTCCAGCAGCTCTTCTTTGCCTGGGACCAGATCACCCTGAAGCTCAATGCCGGAAACCGTATACTGGACTCCCTCGTTGATACTGAAGCTCAGATTAAAATTTTTCTTGTCTGAGGACATAGCCAGATTTGAGGATTCGATCTTTGCATCCAGATAGCCACGCTCAAGATAATATTGAATGAGCATTTGCGCATCGGCACCAAACCGTTCCCGTTCAAAAATATCCCGATTGCTTATCCATGAAGCGATATCGGATTGCCTTGATGCAATGGCATCGCGCAATTCGGAGTCTGAAAACATGTGATTGCCGATAAAGCGGATACGCTGAATATGGGTGATAAAACCCTCATCAATATTGATAATGATATTTACGCGTCCATCATCCAGAGGCTTTTCCAGGAAATCGACTTTTACCTGATAATAACCCTTTTTCAGATACCCTTTACGAATCGTATTAAGGTCGGCAAGTCGAAGTTTTGGATTGAAAACCCTTCCCGGCTTCAGTTTCAAACGTAATTTCAAATCCCTTGTTTTGACTTCGGCGTTCCCCTGCAGGGTTACCTTGCCAATCAGCGGATATTCTTTGACCCGATAGATAAGGTGGATGTCTTTGCTGTCACGATTTCCTTCCACCCGCACATCTGAGAAATCACCGCTCTTATACAAATGATTGACATCCCGACTGATGGCCCTTCGATTCAATGGCTGGCCAACGTAGCTTTCAAGGCGGGCAAGGATGGTTTCCTTTTCCACAACCCTGTTACCGACAACATCAATGGATAAAATCAGCGGCGCGCTGGCTGGGGCAGCAGCGGACAGCGAGCTGCTAAAGACGACCATGGCTGCAAGCACAAAGATCAGGTTATGGATTCTTTCGATCATCTTAACCCCTGAACAGTCTTGAAATATCGTTATAAAAAGCAAACACCATCAAAGCAATAATCAGCATCAGGCCAACCATCTGGGTCGCTTCCATCACCTTGGGCGCCAGCGGCTTGCCTCGAAGTTTTTCCATGCCGAGATAGGCCAGATGCCCGCCATCAAGGATAGGGATAGGCAACAGATTCAACACACCCAGATTAACGGAAATCAGCGCCAGAAAGGTTAAAAATGAGACTAGTCCTAGTTCTGCCGTTTTCCCTGCCAACTGGGCAATGGCAATCGGCCCGCCGAGATTATCCGGCGAAATCGCGCTTGTCAGCATCTTGCCGAATACCTGAAGAGTCAGTGCACTCATCTCCCATGTCCTCTGGAAGCCGTACTGCAGGCCATCCACAATGCCCATGCGATAGGTTTCTGTGCCATGCAGGGAACGCGAAGTCAGACGCACACCGATTCTGCCCTGTTGCTGTGCATCTTTTTCAGGGACAACCTGCAGCTGCAGCAGCGTCTTGTCGCGCATGACAGCAACACCAACGCGACTATCGGCATGCCCTTTGATCTGCGCAATAAAATGGTGAATATCGGTAATCTTCTGACTATTTACCCGGACTACAATATCCCCGCCTTTAAGGCCCGCCCTTTCAGCCGGGGAGCCTTGGCCCACATGATCAATAATCAACGACAACCCGGGGTCAAAGCCAAGCAATTCATCCGTCACATTCAATAACAGCGGGTCCTTGTCCGGCAAAGGAACAGCCATTTTCAGTGTCACGGGAACAGCATCACGCAGCACCCTCAGTTCGACGTTCCCGCCAGTGAAGTTTTTGAGAGATTCTTCCATCTGCTGCCATGAATGAATATCCCTTTCGGCAACAGCCTGAATTCTGTCGCCAACCTGCATGCCGGCCTGTTCAGCGATAGAGGCTGGGGCGACATGCCCCACAACCGGCGGTAACACCGTTTGCCCCAGCCAGCCCACCAGCATATAAGCAGCAATGGCAAAGAGAAAATTAAATCCTGGGCCTGCCACTGCCACTGCAGCACGTTTCCATACAGGCTGTGCGTCAAAGGCCCGCTTTTTATCCGCATCACTGAGTTCAGCTTTGGCATCATCACCCTGCTCATCAGGATTTTCACCGAGCATTTTAACGTAACCACCCAGTGGAATGGCCGCGATGACATAGAGGACTTCCTGGTCTCTGCTGCGCCATGAAAACAGCGCCGGACCAAAGCCAATCGAAAATTTCTCAACCTTGATGCCAAGTTTTCGGGCCACAATAAAATGCCCGTACTCATGCACTGCTATCAATAGGGCAATCGCCAGAACAAAAGACAGGGCTGTATGCAATATTTCCATCATGAAGCTATCACCTCGTTTGCCAATGCTCTGGCCTTCGCGTCATGCGACCATACCTCGTCAAGTTCGCCAACGGGGATGTTTTCCACTCTGTCGAGCACCTTTTCGACGGTACTGACAATATCCATAAAGCCAATCCTGCGCTTGCGAAAAGCCTGATTCGCCACTTCATTGGCAGCATTCATGGCGATAGCCAGTGAATTCTCACTGCTCATGACATGGCGCACCATACGCATGGCCGGGAAACGCTGCTCATCTACAGCCTGAAATGTCAGCTGTTCTGTACGGGCCAGGTCAAGCCAGTCAATACCGCTTGCCAGACGTGGTTCGGACTGCATCGCATAGGCAATGGGCATGCGCATATCAGGCATGGCCAACTGGGCCAGCACCGAACCGTCAGTATATTCAACCAGCGCATGGACGATGCTTTGCGGGTGAATGATGGCGGACAATTGCCCGGCAGACAGATCAAACAACCACCTTGCCTCAATTAGTTCCAGCGCCTTATTCATCATGGTGGCTGAATCCACGCTGATTTTCGCACCCATATCCCAATTGGGATGGGCGATGGCCTCTTCAGGCGTTACATCGATCAGCGTTGCCGGGGCACGATCCCGAAAGGGGCCGCCCGAAGCCGTCAGAATCACCTTTGCTACGGATTGATGATCGTGCCCCATCAGGCACTGATGCACTGCCGCATGCTCGGAATCCACCGGTACAATAGTCGCCCCTGATGCCCTGGCCGTTTGCATGAAGATATTTCCTGCCGTAACAAGGCATTCCTTGTTGGCCAGACCAACCCGTTTGCCGGCAGACACGGCTGCCAGCGTGGCAGGAAGCCCAGCAGAACCAACCATGGCCGCCATCACCATATCGGTTTCAGAGGCTGCAGAAAGCTCCATAGCCGCATCCATGCCTGCTTCCAGACGTACGCCGGCGGGCAACTTTCCCTCCATGCTCCGGGCTGCTGCTGCATCCGTCATCACCACCCACTGCGGGTGCAGTTGTTCTGCCAGTTGCAGCATACGCTCAGTATTCTGGTGCCCGATCAGGGCATGGGCGGAAAATTTATCGGGATGGCGCTGAATGACATCCGCTGTGCTGCAGCCGATCGAGCCTGTGGCGCCCAGTATGGTCAGACGCATCACAGCATGCTCCAGATAACCCAGACAAGCGGGACGGCCATCATGATGGCATCCAGGCGGTCCAGCAATCCACCGTGCCCGGGCAGTAATCGACCACTGTCTTTGGCTCCAACCATGCGCTTCAGTGAAGACTCCGACAAATCGCCCAACACCCCGGCGATGATGGCGCAGCAGGCCAATAATACGGCTGTGAGCAGAGGCAAAACACCCCATGTCGTCCAGCAAAAGACCGCGACCGGGATGCCGAACAGCAGCCCTCCGAGAAGTCCTTCAATCGATTTCCCGGGGCTGATGGCCGGACACAATTTATTCTGCCCCCATTGCCTACCGACGAAATAAGCTGCGATATCTGAAGCCCACACGGCCAAGCAGGTGCCGATAATAAGTCCACGCCCGAATGCCGAGTCATGTGTGTCAGTGATCGCATAGGCAAATGCGAACAGCCAGCAAAACATCCACACGGTTGCAGTAAAATTCGCCAATGAATGTTTTTTAAAACGGCTGTTAAGGACAAACAGCATGAACCATACGAAAACGAGGAGTAACAGTAAGCCGATATGAGGCTGGTAGAAAAAAGCAGCCCACAGCAGCAGTGAAGCCAGCATATAAATAATCGGGCGATGCAGCTTCATCAACTTGAGCAGTTCACAGCTTGTCACAAAACCCAGCAACGCCAGTGTGCCTTCGAACCATGGCCGGGGCATATGAAAATACCAGCCCCATACGGCAACAACCAGAAACAGGGCTGTCAGGATACGTTTGCTTAATTCACTCATTTGGCCAGTTGCTCACTCGTCCGGCCGAAACGGCGTTCCCTGGATGCGTAATCCTGCAAGGCCCGATCAAGCTCCGCGAAGGAAAAATCAGGCCATAGACAATCGGTAAAATACAGCTCGGCATAAGCCGCATCCCACAGGTGAAAATTAGAAATGCGCGATTCTCCGCCGGTGCGGATCAGCAGGTCAACGGGCCGCAGCTCGTTGCGCCACAAATAAGAGCGAAAGGATTGCACAGACAGGTCCTGAAGCAACTGTTCCGGATTCGCATCAGCGAGAAGCTGACGGGCAAAATGTTTAATGCCTGCAATAATTTCCTGCTGACCGCCGTAATTCAGACAAAGAATCAGATCAATGCCGGAATTTCCAGCCGTCTCGGTACAGGCAAGCTCCACGGCCCGACGTGCTGCACTGGGCAGAGCCGATATATCTCCCAGCACGCGCAGACGTACATTCTTCTCATGCATCATGGGAAGTTCCCGCGGTAAAAGCGTTGCCAAAAGGCTCATCAGCCCGCGAACTTCAAGCTTGGGCCGGTCCCAGTTTTCCGTTGAAAAGGCATACAGGGAGAGTTGACGAATACCCAGATCATGAGCCCACTGTACAACATCCCGGGCTCTGGATGCCCCTTCCCGATGACCATCCAATCGAGCCTTATCCTTTGCTTTAGCCCAGCGACCATTGCCATCCATAACGATGCCAACATGACATGGAATCCCCGCTTTCAATGCGGGCTTGGGGGAAGACATTAAACAGTCAGGATATCTGTTTCTTTATGTTCGATGGTCTGGTCGACTTCGGCAATGAAACCATCGGTGATTTTCTGGATCTTTTCCTGCAGACGTTTGCCCTCATCTTCGGACAGGCCCTCATCCTTGATCTGTTTTTTCACATCGTCATTGGCATCCCGACGAATATTACGAATCGAGACCTTGGCCTTTTCAGATGAAGCCCTTACCTGTTTGACAAGCTCCTTGCGCCGGTCTTCGGTCAGTTCGGGCAATACGATGCGTATCACTTCACCGTCATTCGTCGGTGTCAGTCCGAGATCCGATTTGAGAATGGCTTTTTCTATATCGCCAATAATACTTTTTTCCCATGGAGCGATAACCAGCATGCGCGGCTCAGGCACAGAGATATTACCGACCTGCGACAGCGGCACCTCCGAGCCATAATAGGATACACGCACCTGATCCAGCAGCGCGGCATTTGCGCGGCCGGTTCGAATAGTGGCCAGTTCTGATTTCAGAGCCGCTATGGATTTCTCCATACGCCCTTTCAATGCATCAAACATCCTCATCCTCCCGCACCAGCGTACCGACAGCTTCGCCGGAGACGGCTCTGAGCATTTGTCCGGGTGTTGTAACATCAAACACAACAATCGGCATCTGGTTATCGCGACATAACGACATGGCTGTAGCATCCATAATGCCCAGTCGCTTGGTCAATGCCTCGGTGTAGGTGACAGTATCATAACGGCGGGCATCCGGATTGGTTGCCGGGTCGGATGTATAAACGCCGTCCACCTTGGTGCCTTTGAGTACAGCATCGGCCTGAATTTCCATGGCACGCAGGCTGGCTGCTGTGTCGGTCGTAAAATAAGGATTACCGGTACCGGCTGCGAATATCAAAATACGCCCCTTCTCCAGATGCCGCAGGGCACGGCGTCGGATGTACGGTTCGGCAACCTCCTGCACATGCAGGGCCGAGATCACCCGTACAATGGAGCCATGGCGTTCAATGGCATCCTGCAGGGCAATGGCGTTCATGACGGTAGCCAGCATGCCCATATAGTCAGCACTGGCACGGTCCATACCCGAAGCGGTGCCGCTCATACCCCGGAAGATATTGCCGCCGCCAATGACAATGGCGAGCTCCACCCCCGAATTCTTTACCTCAATAAGTTCCTGAGCCAGACGATCAATGGTTCCGGTATCAATACCGAATGGGGTTTCGCCCATCAATACTTCGCCGGAAAGTTTAAGCAACACCCGCTTATACGGGTGCTGCTTGCTACTCGCGGATTCGCTCATGGTCCAGCTCATCAGGATTAGCTACCCTGCACCTGAGCTGCCACTTCAGCAGCAAAATCCGACTCTTCCTTGTCAATGCCTTCGCCAAGCTGGAAACGCATCATGGAAACAAGCTTCGCATCACCAAGGGCCTTGCCGACTTTCTGATCGGTGTCCATGACAAAATCCTGTTCCAGCACACATATCTCGGAATAGAACTTGTTCAGCTGGCCGGCCACGATCTTGTCAACAATCGCCTCCGGTTTGCCGCTGGCAATCGCCCGTTCGGAAAGCACGGAACGTTCACGCTCGACAACATCAGCGGGCACATCTTCACGGGCGATGCAGGTCGGGTTGGCAGCAGCCACATGCATGGCCACACCGCGTGCAGTCGCTTCATCAACGCTGCCTTCAATACCGACAAGTACGCCAATCTTACCGGCGCCATGCACATAAGCTGCAGCGATACCATCCACATCAACACGCTGGAAGCGACGAATGCTCATGTTTTCGCCGATGGTGGCGATCAGCTGCGATAGCGCCTGCTCGACGGTATGCTCGTCATCAAAGGCAAGCGCCTTCAATGCCTCCACATCAGCCGGGTTCTGATCCAGAATGATTTTAGCAACTGCATTGGCGAAGCCCAGAAACTGCTCGTTTTTACTGACAAAGTCGGTCTCAGAATTTACTTCCAGAACGACACCCTTACCACCGTCAGTCAATGTGGTAACAATGCCTTCGGCGGCAACACGGCCGGCCTTCTTGGAAGCGGCTGAAAGTCCTTTTTTACGCAGGAAATCAACAGCGGCATCCATATCGCCGGCAGTTTCATTCAATGCCTTTTTGCAATCCATCATACCTGCACCGGTCAACTCGCGCAGTTTTTTTACATCAGCGGCCGTAATCTGGCTCATTCCAATCCTCCGAAATTCAATTCTTATATGTGTTAGTCAATCAAGCTTCTGCCGTCGCTTCTTCATCAGCGGCTACAGTCATTGCCTCGACAACATCATCGCCATCCTCGGCATTTTCCAGCTGCCATGATTCAGCACCTTCCAGCAGGGCGTCGGCAATCTTGCTGCAGAACAGGCGTACGGCGCGGATAGCATCGTCATTGCCCGGAACAATGTAATCAATGCCGGTCGGGTTACAGTTGGAGTCAACCACGGCAACAACCGGGATACCCAGCTTCTGGGCTTCCTTAACGGCCAGCTCTTCCTTGCGGACATCAATCACGAACAGGCAGTCGGGCAACTGAACCATTTCCTTGATGCCGCCCAGAGAGCGCTCGAGCTTGTCCAGCTCACGCTGCAGCTGCAGGGCCTCTTTCTTGGTCAACAGCTCGAAAACACCTTCTTCCTTCTGACGCTGCAGATCCTTCATCTTGCGTACGGACTGCTGCACAGTGGCAAAGTTGGTCAGGGTGCCGCCCAGCCAGCGGTGGTTGACGTAAAACTGACCGGCGCGGGCAGCTTCTTCCTTCACTGCATCACGAGCCTGGCGCTTGGTACCGACAAACAGTACGCGCCCACCGGCTGCTGCCAGCTCACGCATAAATGAATAGGATTCATTGGCCATGCGCAGGGTTTTCTGCAAATCGATGATATGAATGCCATTGCGCTGGCCGAAGATATAGGGAGCCATCTTCGGGTTCCAGCGACGGGTCTGGTGGCCGAAATGCACACCAGCTTCAAGTAATTGCTTCATGGAAAATTGAGACATAAAGTCCTCCGATTGTTATATATTCCTCCACGGTCTGTCACCTGTCAGCGTTATTAAACCCTGACAGGCACAATGGATCAGTCCGTGTGCGAATTTGCCTGCTGTCGGCGTCTGCCGATGCAAGCGGCGCGCTTTCTAACGAAATACGGCTTGTTTTGCAAGTCTTTTCGGCTGCAATGTCGGGGGATTGGTCGGGCTTATTGTATGGGCAGGGAAAGCCCGATAAGCCACTGTGCCGAGCCCATGATAAGAGGCCCGATGGTGGCCTGAAAAAAACCTGATATCAGCAACAGGATGATAATTAGAAACCCGAACGGTTCGATGCGTGAAAGCTGATAGGCAGCACGCCCCGGCAAAAGCCCGACTGCCACACGCCCGCCATCCAGTGGCGGCAATGGGATCAGATTAAAGATGCACAGCACCAGATTAATCAAAATCGAAGCCTGGCACATCAGCGCCAGCGGTTGAGCCACCCAGCCTGCTTCAGCTGGCAGGTGAACAGCCATCCATAATAGCAGCGCCGACACAAAGGCAAGTATGATGTTGGTAACCGGCCCGGCCAGCGCCACCCAGACCATATCCTGCTTGGGGCGGCGTAGTTTACGGAAATCCACCGGCACCGGCTTTGCATAACCGAACAGGAATGGAGAGCCGGCAACAATCAGTGCGATCGGGATCAGCACGGTCCCTATCGGATCAATATGTTTGAGCGGATTCAGCGTCAGCCGCCCCATCCAGTGGGCTGTATCGTCCCCCAGCCTATCTGCTACCCAGCCATGCGCCACTTCGTGCAGCACCACGGCCAGCACCACGGGCAAAGCCCAGATGCTGATCCCCTGAATGATTGCATTGATATCCATGCCGGAATCTTAATCCGTATCATGTGCAAATGATACGGGCTATGGCTCGAAAAAAGACGGCATTCCGCAGCCATTTGACGCAGGACATGAAGCGGCGCACTGTTATAGGCTTAAAGGAGAAACTCAATGAATAATAAGGCTACTTGTTGAGGTAAGTTTAGCATTAAAACTGAAGGTGAGCCTGTTGTTCAGATCAAGTCCCCAACCTGCTGTAAATTCATTTTCCGTCATTTGATGCTACGTACCTTTGCCTCGGCAGCCTGAGGCTGGCTTTTCTTCTATTCGAAGAAGTCCTGCATATCGAAGTATTTTCTACCAGTGCTCCATAGCTCATGCTTCTCAGCGAGCATGGCCCCAATCAAGCGTGTGGCTGATGCTTCGTTCGGAAAGATGCGAATCACTCTCTCACGTCGGCGAATCTCCTCGTTGAGGCGCTCCTGCATGTTGGTCGTGGCCAAACGCCTGCGATACTTCTCAGGCAGGGCATCTTCCAACCCGTTCTCAAGCGTCCCGATGGCTTTCTCCGCTTTGCCATCCAGTTCATCGACAAGCTGACGAAAGAGGTGGACCCCATTGATGGGACAGTTTGGTCGGCCATTTAAGGTGTGCTCCTCACTGTTTATTATCCATCATCATGCGGCCTTCAGGGCCGCCGCTGTGCCGAAGTAT
>JAJRTF010000102.1 GCA_021545585.1 Zetaproteobacteria bacterium | reverse complement strand
GTTCGTTAAATTCCTGCGCGGCACGCACAGCTCGTTCCTGAAACCGGATGATTTGCTTGATCCGCTGCTGGTAGGCATGGATGTGATTACCGAGATGCAGACGGAAACGGCAACCTTCCTTGGTTCTGCACTGTTGGGTCCTGGGGCGACGATCCAGATTGTTAATGGCACAGGACCGCTTAGTACTGTGCAGATTGTTGAGTAAGGGAGTGGATATGAAACGTTTGATAACATTAATTGCGTTGATGATGTTTTTTGGCTCATCTGCTATGGCCGGGGGATTCTTCATTCCGGAGCAGGGTGCCAAGGCCGTCGGTATGGGCAATGCATTTACCGGCATTGCTGATGATCCGTCAGCCAACTGGTACAACCCGGCAGGCCTGGCATTTCAGGGGACATCCATCATGGGTAGTACTGATGTGCTGTTACCGAACAATGAATATGTGTCTGGCGGGGTCAGCTATAATGCCAAGAAGGAAGCCTTTGTGGTTCCGCAGCTCTATGGCAATTATGCACTGGATTCGGTGCCGGTGAGTATCGGTATTGGTATCAACGCCCCGTTCGGGCTGTCCACGGACTGGACGAATTCCAATGCGCCGTTCAGTCGGGTGACGGCGGGCGGAGATAGCGTGACCTTCAGCCAGATTGAAGCTGTTCAGGCGAATTTGAATGTGGCCTATAAAATCACTGACCATCTGGCTGTCGCTGTGGGTGGCGTGTATTACAAGGCGACCAAAGTGCATCTGGACAACGCCTTGCTCGAAATCAAGGGGGATGGTGACGGCTTTGGCGGCAATGCAGCCCTGTTGTACCGTGATGGCAGCTTTTCCTTTGGTGTAAATTATCGCTCGCGGGTAAAAATCGATGTTACCGGCATTGCTACGGGCCTTGCGCCTTTGGGTGCGCCATTCGCCGGTATGAGCGGCGGTGCAACAACCTCGGTAACATTTCCGGATATTGTCATGGTGGGCGGATCATGGCAGGCAACGCCGAGCATCCTGCTGACAGCTCAGGCAGACTGGACGAACTGGAAGACCTTTGATGCCATCAACCTGCAGTTTCAACCCTCATTTTTGAATGTTGTGACGGGCACGAGCAAGATTGTGCCGGAAAATTACAAGGCCACCACGACCATACGCTTGGGAGCGGAATGGGCCTATTCGAACACAATGCGGGCGCGTATCGGCTATGTGAACGATCCCACCCCGACGAGCACTCCGGATATTTCCCCTCGTTTGCCGGGCAATGATCGTCAGCTTGTGACATTTGGCTGGGGTATGGATATCAGTCCTGCCATGACCGTGGATCTGGCTTACGCCTATGTCTGGTTGGATGACCGCAATCTGACTACGGCCAATACGCCGATCTATAACGGCACCTACAAATCCGATGTGCATATCCTGTCTGCCGGATTGAATTACAGGTTCTAGTTTTTAGCAGGAAACACAAAAAAGGGCTCTTCGGGGCCTTTTTTTTGTGCCTGTTTGAAAGAATTTACGCTATAATCAAGACAGATCGTTGAATGCAACATCTGACGGGAGGCTGGCATGTTCTGGATTCTGTTCGCAGGTATCGTTTTTGGGCTGATTTATATACTGGCGACGGTGAGCCTGCCGTTTATGGTCTGGCTGGGGATACTGGTGATTGCTGATATGATATTAATGTCAGTTGGCATGGCGGTATGGGCGGGCATTATCCTGATGGCTATTTTTGCCCTGCTGTTTGTGTTTCTGGGCGTCCCCGATATTCGGCGTAAATGGGTTTCGCAGCCGCTGCTGTCGTATATCCGCAAGGCACTGCCGCCGATGTCACAGACTGAACGTGATGCCGTTGAAGCCGGCACGGTATGGTGGGATGCCGAGTTGTTCCGTGGCAAGCCTGACTGGAGCAAGTTGCTGTCGGCTCCCAAGCCCTCCCTGAACGATGATGAGCAGGCTTTTATCGATGGGCCGACCGAGCAACTGTGCGCCATGATGGATGACTGGCAGATCAACCATAAATTGCGTGATTTGTCGCCCGAGACCTGGAAGTTCCTGAAGGACAAGGGCTTTTTCGGCATGATTATCCCGAAATCCTATGGGGGCCTGGAATTTTCCGCCTATGCCCATTCCTGTGTCATCCAGAAGGTTGCCAGTCGTTCGGGGGCTGCGGCTGTGACGGTGATGGTGCCGAACTCGCTTGGTCCGGCCGAATTGTTGCTGGCTTATGGAACGGAGGAACAGAAGAATCATTATCTTCCCCGTCTGGCCAGGGGGATAGACATCCCCTGTTTTGCCCTGACAGGCCCGTTTGCCGGTTCGGATGCCGGAGCGATTCCCGACACCGGCATGGTCTGCGAGGGCGAGTTTGAGGGTAGAACGATAGTGGGCCTGCGGCTGAACTGGGAAAAGCGCTATATTACGCTGGGGCCGGTAGCCACGGTGCTGGGGCTCGCATTTCATGTCTATGATCCCGATCATTTACTCGGTGAGCAGGAAGATTTGGGCATTACCTGTGCCCTGATTCCGACCGACACCCCCGGTATCGAGATTGGCCGTCGCCATGATCCTTTGAATATAGCCTTCATGAACGGCCCGAACTGGGGTAAGGATGTATTTATCCCGATGGACTGGATTATCGGCGGCGAGCCGATGATCGGCAAGGGCTGGCGTATGCTGGTGGAACGTCTGTCCATTGGCCGCGGTATTTCCCTGCCGTCATTGAGTACAGCAGCAGGAAAACTGGCATCGGATGCCACGGGTACCTATGCTCGCCTGCGCAAACAGTTCCATATGCCGGTCGGGCGTTTTGAGGGTGTACAGGAGGCGATGGCCCGTATTGGCGGGCTGACCTATATGATGGATGCAACCGAACGGTTGACGACAACAGCACTGGATCAGGGCGAAAAACCCGCGGTCTTGACGGCTATCGTCAAGCGTTATCTGACGGAGAGTATGCGCCAGGTTGTTAACGATGCCATGGATGTGCATGGTGGACGCGGCATTTGCCTTGGCCCGGCCAATTATCTGGGGCGTACGTACCAGGCTATCCCGGTGGCCATTACGGTTGAGGGCGCGAATATCCTGACCCGTAGCATGATGGTTTTCGGCCAGGGTTCAATCCGCTGTCATCCCTATCTTCAGGAGGAGATTGAGGCTGCATCCATGGAGCCTTCGGCAGCTTCTCTTGAGCGCTTTGACAAGGCTCTGATGTCGCATATGGGATACACGCTGGGCAATGCCGCGCGGGCATTTGTTTACAGTGTTACGGGCTCAAGACTGGCCCCGTCTCCGGTGTCGGGGCCGACAGCGGTATATTACCGGCAGGTGGCACGTTTCTCCGCCGGTATGTCGGCGATGGCGGATGTGTCGTTATTGCTGCTGGGCGGCGCATTAAAGCGCAAAGAATCCATTTCCGGACGCTTTGCCGATACTCTGGGGTATTTGTACCTGTGCTCAGCCATTCTGAAGCGCCATGAGGATGATGGTCGTCCGGCTGAAGCGCTGCCGCTGGTGGCATGGGGCTGTGAATATGCGCTGTATCAGGTACAGGAAGCATTGGACGGTATTTTATGCAATTTTCCGAATCGTCTTGCCGCGGTGAAAATGCGTGCATGGGTCTTGCCCTGGGGACGCCGACTGACATTGCCATCGGACCAGCTGGATCATGCTGTGGCCGAATTGCTGATGCAGCCATCCGGCGTCAGGCAGCAACTGGTAGCGGGGATTTACCGTAATGATGATGCAGACGATATACTCGGTTGCCTGCATCAGGCCCTGCAATTGACGCTGCAGGCTGAACCGATCGAGGCGCGCCTGAAAAAGGATGGGCAGCTATGGAAGCCGAATGAAGCCTATTCCGACTGGCTGGCGCGGATGCAGGCTGAGGAATACTTGAGCGGTGAAGAGAGAGAGCTACTCAGAAAGACGAAAGATGCTGTTTGCAAGGCTATCGCTGTGGATGATTTTCCGGCTGATGAGTGGAAGCGGCTGCGGCGCAGGGCTGTGGCCAAGACGAAGGTTGGGACTAAACCCAAAGTGAAAAAAGCGAAATAACCGGCCAGTTGAATCAAGATCAGCAGGATTACAGGCCGCCGCTGATACGCCATCCGGCGGATGTCCGGATCAGATAAAGCTGTTCTCGCTGGGTGATTTCACGCCAGACGCCACCCCGTTGCACCTTGAGATGGTAACTCTGCTCGCACTGGGCATGATCATCATCAAGCAGAACGATTTTCCGGTCAAAGGATTGCATGCGAGTCGTGTCAAACTGGGAGAAAAGATTGATCATACGCGCTACAACGGAGATTTTTGTCTGGTCATGATCCTGATAGTCCTTGAGCAATAACTTACTGTAGGCTGCAATATCGCTGTTGCTGACAGCCTGATCGCGCGCATCCAGGATGCTGTTGATCTCTATTTTCTGCACATCGCTGCAGGCAAGCAGGGTCATCGTCAGCAGCACGGCAAGCCAGAGTGACGGGAGCCTCAGGATTTGTTGTTGATTCATGTCTGCTGTTACCGGCTATGAATTTAACGGAATTTCGAGGCTTTTTTCGACCATGAGCTTCCCGGATAATTGTGCTGCAGCAGGATGGCACTTTGATGCGCATTCTCTGGCTGCTCGAGCCTCGCATAGGCAGCGGCCAGATAGTACAGGGTTTCTTCAATGGCCGGCGTGGTCCGGTATTTCTCGATAATACCCTGAAACCGGTTTACGGCGGCAACATAGCGCTTATTATCAAAATAGAATTTTCCGACAGTGAGTTCGTGTTCGGCCAGCAGGTTGTGCAGCTTCTGAAGGTAACGCTGTCCATCCTTCGCATAACTGCTGTCCGGATGATCCTTGAGCAGGGTCCTGAATGCATCAATCGCCAGCATGGTCTGGGTTGGATCATTCTCGGCATCCGAATGCTCGCGATAATGACTCATGGCCAGCATGTATTTTGCATAGTCAACATTCGGGTGGCGTGGATGGCGATCAATAAAGCGCTGAGCCAGGGTTTCTGACAGGATGAATTCACCACCCTTATAGGCGGCGAAAATGCGCAACAGTTCGGCCCGGATGGCAAATCGGCTATAGGGATGGCGCGAAGCGTATTTGTCCAGATCCATGGAGGCTTGACTGTAATTCCCCTGGTTGATCAGGTGCTTTGCGTGTTTATATTCATTCTCGGCGGTATCTTCATACGCCTTGTCGCTGGCGCAACCGGAGAAGATCAGAATCAGGGTGAGTGCAACGGGGAAGAGGCGGGTAACATGCATGGGGCGGAGTTTAGGGGTTTGCAGGGCGGGCGACAACGGCAAGCTGACGGCCTGTTTTCCCCTGATCCCGACGGAAGGAGAAGTATTGCTCAGGATTGCATGCCGTGCAGGTATCCATAACCTCAATATGTGTTTCGTTTAATCCGCAAGTGCGTAGCTGCAGATGATTGATAGCGGCCAGATCAGCGCTGATCTGTTCCTGCCGGTGGACGTATTGAGCGGCTCCCGGGGTACAATTCTCCAGGGCTCGGGCCGTATCCATGTTTATATGAAAGCAGCATGGGCCGATCCCTGGTCCGAGACTGGCAATGATACGGGCCGCAGCCGCACCTTTCCGGTGCATGGCGGCAATGGTGGCTGAAATGATGTTTCTCGAGGTGCCTCGCCAGCCTGCATGGACTGCTGCAATGATGCCTGCGGCCGGATCGGCCAATAGCACGGGCAGGCAGTCTGCCGTCCGTACAGCAAGTGGCGTGTCGGTATTGCAGGTGATTAAGGCGTCAGCCGATCCAGTATGCATGCCGCCCTGCCCATGACAATGCATGATATCCGTACCATGTACCTGTAAGGCCTGATGCGGGGAGTTTGTCAGTCCGGTCAATTGCATCAGGCGCTTTAGATGGATGGAGATATTGGTATCGCTATCGCCCAGTTGCGGGCCGAAGTTCAGGGAGTCAAACGGTTTTGGGCTGATGCCACCGGTTCTTTTGGTAAAGCAGCCCAGCAACCCATGGTTTCGAAATATATCCGAATAGAGCAGATCGCCGTCATGCATAGTTTTGTTGCAGGGCCCTGGCAAGTTGCTGCAGATCATCGGGTAAAGGGGCCATAATGTGTAAATCCTTGCCAGTAAGTGGATGAGTAAAGGCCAGAAGTTCGGCATGCAGCGCCTGGCGCTGCAATCCGGCAATGACTGATCGACTGGGTTCGGGAATATCATGGCCCGGGTGATAGCTGCGTGCATAAACCGGATCACCGAGAATAGGCAGGCGCTCATGGGCCAGATGCACACGAATCTGATGTGTGCGCCCGGTATGCAGGGTCAGACGTATTTGGCTGAACGGGCCGAAAAAACATTCGACCTCGGCATCGGTAATGGCCTCTTTTCCCTGAGGGTGAACGGCCATTTTCTGTCGATGCTGGGGGTGTCTGGCAATGGGCAATTCGATGCGCTGGTTCTTCCACCGGGGAGCACCGCGACACCAGGCCACATACTGGCGCGTTAGATCATGGGTGGCGAACATGTCACTCAGGGCAACATGCGTGGCTTCTGTTTTGGCGACGACAATACTGCCGGAGGTGTCTTTATCCAGACGATGGACGATACCCGGCCGCTCAATGCCGTTAATGCCGGGAAGATCCGGGCAATGGTGCAATAATGCATGCACCAGCGTGCCTCGTTCATGGCCGTGTGACGGATGCACGACCATGCCGGCCGGTTTGTTGATGATAATCAGATGCTCGTCCTCAAATAGGGTATCAAGCGGGATATCCTCAGCATCCAGGCACAGAGGTCTGCTTTCGGGCAGCTGGATAAGGAATCGATCGCCTTCGATCACCTTGAGTGAGGCCTGAAGATCAGAGGTCTCGACTTTATCGCCACTGCCGGGTTTCAGTCTGCTGACATATCCTTCACGCAATAACTGCTGGATGCGGTTGCGACTGAGCGCCGTGGAGGCAGCCAGCACGGCATCCAGACGTTTACCGGATTGATCCCGATCAATACTGACTTTCAGCGACTCGGCATCAGACAATGCGCTTATGCTGCCTCAATCGTCGCCGGAGCTTTCTCTGCCTGGGGTGAAGCAGCATCCTTCCTGTCAGAAGACTCACTGGTAATGGCACTTGTTCCGGGTACCTGATCCTGAGCGGGCCTGTGAGCATCAGTAAGTTCCATCTGGCGATCACCTGTCTGCTGCTCTGATGCCTGGCTAGAGTTTCCACTGGGGCGTCTGCGGCGTCTGCGGCGTCGGCGCGTCGGCGCATCACCTTGATTGCCCTGGGCTTCGCTGCTGTCGGTATTGGCGGCTTTTTCCTGCTTCTGTTCGGCAATAGCATCCTCGTTGCCCGTATCCTGTCCACCGGAGGCTGAAGTGCTCTTCTTTCTGTTTCTGCGTCGGCGTTTTTTCGACTTGTTGTCGCTATTGCTTTCCTGGCTGCTGCCATCAGCTGTACTGGCGCCAGATGTGTTTTCCTTTTCACCTTCGACGGACTTGCCACGACGACGGTTTCTGCCTCCGCGACGGTGGCGTTTCTTGCCCTCCGCTTCTTTCTTCAGGCGCTCGGCTTCTTCTTTTTGACGGGCGAGTTTCTTGCGCCGCTTCTGGCCAGTCAAAACATCCAGAATAGCTTTGATGGGGCTGGTTCTGGCGGCCGGTTTTTCAGGTGCGGCGGTAGGCACGCCAACCACCGGGTTCACAGGCTTAAGTTTGCGACCTGTTCTCATCGGGCGCTTGTTTTTGCTGGTGTCTTCCAGAACCTCGACACGCTGCTGGTTGTTCTCATTCCACTGCCGTTCGATACGGTAGTGGGGGATATCCAGATCAGGGCGGATTTGCAGTGTGATCTGCACATCATATCCATCTTCAATACGGGCAATATAGTCGCGTTTGTTGTTCATCAGGTATTCGCCGGTATCGGACGGTACCTGCACAACCAGTGTTGGCTTCTTGCCGGCTTCTGCCAGATCTTCCATGCGTGTGAGCATTTGCAGAGCCATGGCTTCGACTGTACGAATAAATCCACGCCCCTGACAACGCGGGCAAACCTCGGTGGTAGATTCATGTACCGATGGATGCAGCCGCTGGCGGGACATCTCCAGAAGTCCGAAACGGGAGATGCGGGCAAACTGGATGCGGGCCTTGTCGTTCTTACAGGCTGCACGCAGGGTTTCCTCGACCTGCTGGCCGTGTTTTCGGTTCACCATGTCGATAAAGTCGATTACGATCAGGCCACCGATATCCCGGATGCGTAACTGACGGGCGATTTCCTCAGCCGCTTCCAGATTGATGGCCAGAGCTGTGTCGTTGATGTGTTTTCCCTTGGTTGCCCGCGATGAATTAATGTCAATTGAGGTCAGGGCCTCGGTCGGATCAATGACGATAGAGCCGCCGGATGACAGGCGTACTTCATGATCATGAATTTCCTCGCATTGGGATTCGATACCGTAATGACGAAACAGTGGTTTCTTGCCCCGGTACAGCTTGACCAGCTTTTCCTTGCCCGGCAGTACGGCATGCACAAATTCTTTGGTCTGGGTATAGAGATCATGATTGTCGACCCATATCTCTTCAATATCGTCGCTAAAATGATCGCGGATTGCGCGTGTAGCCAGATTGCTTTCCAGATAGATCAGGGCGGGTGAAGGCGTTGTTTCGCTCTTGATGCGAATTTCATCCCACAGGCGGCGCAGATACTGGTAATCGCGCTGCAGTGCTTCCAGTCGCTGGTCCTTGCCTGCAGTCCGTACAATCAGGCCCATATCTTCCGGCACTTCCAGATGCGAAAGGATTTCCTTCATGGCGCGACGCTCTTCATCGGACAGTTTCCGTGAAATGCCGCCACGGCTGGTGTTGGGACTGAGTACCAGGTAGCGGCCGGCCAGTGAAATCTGCGTGGTCAGGGCAGCACCCTTATTACCGCGTTCTTCCTTGATGACCTGCACCAGAATTTCCTGTTTGGCCTGCAGTACATCCTGAATATTCAGTTTGCGTGAGTCTGCATTCTTGTCCACACCTTCCTTCCAGTAATCGGGATGGATTTCATTAAGGGGCAGAAACCCCTGGCGGGCTGAACCGTACTCGACAAAGGCTGCCTGCAGGCTGGCCTCCACCTTGGTAATCCGGCCTCGATAGATGTTGCTTTTGGTTTGTACTTTGTGTGCGGATTCGATATCCAGTTCGTGCAGATATCCGTCTTCCACAATAGCAACACGACTTTGTTCATCGTGTATTGCATTGATAAGCATGAGTTTTTTGGTCACGCCAGCTTCCTTTGGCGTTTCAGGGACTTGCAAGATGGGTGCACCAGCGGTGCTCATGCAATTCAGGTCATCATGACCGCGAAATTGCTCATGTGACTGATAAGCGCACCAGTGAATACAAAAAAGAGCAAAACGGCAGGGGAGATATCCCGTTCAGAATGCTCAAGCCAAGGCTACGCTTTATAAGCCAACGCCAAATTTTATGGGCTGTGCCGGAAATGAATCGGGCTACAGCTCAAGCCATGAAACGCATTTTATTTATGCAGGCTCAACATGCGATGCACCCCATCGACGGCGCCAATCCAGACTCAGGCCTGTTATGGCAAACGGCAAAACAGATATCGGAACAAAACCTTGATCCAGCCCCCGACAATTGGCTCAGAGACTGGGATTCCCGATGGCAAAACACTATCATTGCATCGTTTTATTGCGTCACTATGTGGTGCAGGGAACATGGAGCTCGCTACATAGTGCCCATGAGACTAACCGAAAGGACAGGGTGATGGCAAGAATAGACTTGGAAACCGGCCTGTTATGTATTGATGAGAATGAGGATGGCAGCCGTCTGGACAGGGCTCTGATCCGGCTTGCGGGGGTTGAGCAGCGAAGTCTGATCATGCGCCTGATTCGCAAGGGCAATGTGCGCATCAACCGCAAACGAGCCAAGCCTGACAGTCGCCTGAAGGCTGGTGATGAGGTATTTCTTCCCGCCAGTCTGCGTCAGCCAGCCCCAACACAGCATCAGGTCGAGCATATTTCCGCATCACTGATTCGACAGGTCGAGGATCTGGATATCCTGTTTGAAGATGATGACTTGCTGGCGGTGTACAAGCCGGCGGGTATGGTCGTGCATGGTGGCAGCGGTTATGGGGCCGGACTCATTGAGGCCCTGAAGGAATTGCGTCAGCTGTCTGATCTGCGTTTGGCGCATCGTCTGGATCGGGATACCTCCGGTGTGCTGCTGATGGCCAGGAACCTGGCCTGTCTGCGGGAATTGACAGCATCTTTTCGTGAACGTGATATGCAGAAAACCTATTTCGCCCTGATTGCCGGCCATCCCTATGCCCATGCAGGGCGCATGCAGTCGAAATTGAGCAAAGGTGCTGTGTATGGCGGTGAGCGTATGGTCGTGGACGATGATGAAGGCAAGGAAGCGGTGACGGATTATCAGGTGGCCATGCATCTTGAGCGCGACGGGTTTGCATTCTCACTGGTGGCATTGAGTCCACATTCCGGGCGTACCCATCAGCTGCGCGTGCAAATGGCCGAGGAAGGGCATGCCATTCTGGGTGACGGCAAGTACGGTGATCGAGTGGATAATCAGGTTTTTAAAAAACTGGGCGGGCGAGGGCTGGCGCTGCATGCATGGCGGCTCAGATTGTTGCACCCCGTCAAAGCGCGGCAAATGGAATTGCGGGCAAAGCTCCCTGATTCATGGTTCCCGTTGATCAGGAAACCCTCTTCATCATAACCGACTAAATATCCTGTCTCCGGCCTGAATACGATTGCGGTCAGCGCCGATTTTTTTCAACATTAAAGAGACCTCTGCACCGTATGACGAAGTAAACTCTTCCATAACCATTAGATTTTGTCATTGCTGTCCGGTTAAGCATTGATGAGGCGCATTTGGTGCTGATTGGCAGCTGATCGACGTTTTGCCGGGGGTGGAGGATCAGCCAGCAATTCGAGCAGGCTTCGCCGCTGCATGAGGTTGACGGAAACGAGT
>JAJRTF010000101.1 GCA_021545585.1 Zetaproteobacteria bacterium | reverse complement strand
TGGACAACTGCGCCCTGAATTCACGGATTCAGGATATTCCAGCAATTCCTTGGGGGGCAAACTCCGAAATGTACCGGCCAATCGAAAAAAATGCTGTGGAACATCGCCAACGATTCAAACACTGGATGTGCAGAGGTCTCTATTATGAATTATCTGTTGCCGGATGAGGATGTGCTACCCATGCATGCATCGGCAAATATGGGTAAAGATGGTGATGTGGCGATCTTTTTCGGGCTGTCGGGTACCGGCAAAACTACCCTTTCTTCCGACCCGACCCGCAAGCTGATCGGTGATGATGAGCATGGCTGGAGCAGTCACGACGTATTCAATTTCGAGGGTGGTTGCTATGCCAAGGTGATTGATCTTGCCGCCGAAAAGGAGCCGATGATTTTTGCGGCAACCAAACGCTTCGGCACCATACTGGAGAATGTGGCGCTGGATATCAAAACGCGGCATATCGATTTTTCCGATGCCAGCCTGACCGAGAATACACGGGCGGCTTATCCGATTCAGGCTATTCCCAATGCGATCTATCCCGGTGTCGGCGGTCAGCCGAAGAATATTGTTATGCTTACCGCTGATGCATTCGGTGTGCTACCGCCGATTGCCCGCCTGCGCCCCGAGCAGGCGATGTATTATTTCCTGCTCGGCTATACCGCCAAGCTCGCCGGGACCGAGGCCGGGGTCACCGAGCCGCAGGCCACATTCAGCCCCTGTTTCGGAGCCCCGTTCATGGCACGTAATCCGAGTGTGTATGCCACGATGCTGGGTGAAAAGATTCGTAGCGATCAGGTGAACTGCTGGTTGCTGAATACAGGATGGAGCGGTGGTGCATACGGTGTTGGCGAGCGTATGGATATTGATGTCACACGTGCGCTTCTGAATGCGGCCCTGTGCGGCGATCTTGATACCGTGGAATATCGTGTCGATGATATTTTCGGTCTGGACATGCCCGTATCCTGCCCCGATGTGGATGAGCGATTGCTGGATCCTGCGGCAACATGGCCCGATCAACAGGCTTACCGTGACAAGGCCCTGGAACTGGCGGCATCGTTTGATCAGGCCTTTGCCCAGTTCAGGGATGGGGTCAGTGAGGATATTGCCAATGCCGGACCTGTGCTGCGGGGATGAGCAACACAGGCATCAGACATTTTCAGACCAGCCCGGAGTCTCATGCCGGGAAACTGAGCCGCCGTGGCTGGGCATTGGGCTGGGTGGCCGAACAACAGCGCCCGGACATGCCGGACAGCGATACCATACTGCGGGTATGGCGAGCCGATGCGTCCATCATGTTGCCGGGCATCATTGATGTGGCCGGGGCGACCGAAGATATTGCCCGTGCCTGCCGGCTGATGGAGCAGACACTTGATGGAACCGATCTGGAGGCATCTTTCGAGCAGTCCGAATATCAATCGCGTTTGCAGGCATTTCAGATGGTCGGGGTTTCCAGTGAAGAGCATGATGAGCAGGCCATCGAAAAGCTGTATTTCGATGTCGAGCAGGATGATGTCTGCATCGCCGAGAGTTTATGGTGCAAGGCATCATGGCTGTCGTTCCACGATGAGGATGCCAGCCTGAGATTCCGTTTTTCCTTCGGTATGGAAGGATTCGAGGATGTGGCCGCCGATCCGCTGCGGCAGCAGTGGGCCGGCACATTATGCGATGCGATGTTTCCCGAATCCCGTTTGATTACCGCAAACACCCGGTTGCTGGATATTCTGCGCCCCTTGCTTGGCGCTGAACCGGCCTTTGTCGAGCGCATCGTTTATTTCAACGCACCCAATGGCGGCGCCCAGATGCACCATGATGTCGAGCGTGGCCATGCCGGGGTGGTCTATGCCCAGCTTTCCGGCGCCACCTTCTGGCTGGCACTGTCGAAACCGCGCCTGATGGACGAATTGCATGCCTTTGTGTCTGACCCGGCGCATGACGGGGCGCTTGCCGAAGTCCTGCCCAGAGCAGCAGACAGGCATGAGCTGGCTGTGCTGATGCAAGACCGGACAGCGCTGTCGGCATACATGGAAGAGTCCGATCATGAGCTGGTCGAAGCGGTGATGGATCGTTCGCCTGCTTTTACCGGTTATCTGGTGGAGCGTGGTTATGCATACCGGCTGGAAGCGGGTGATGTATTGCTGATGCCGCAGCGCGATCTGGATACATGTGTCTGGCACAGTGTATTCTGTCTGGGCGATGAGCCGGGTGAGGCGCTGTCTTTTGCGATTCGTGCCGCGTAACGTTGTTTTCATACTCCTGACGGCATACTTGCTGATACCTGCCGGACTGGCAGCGGAGGTGGAAATGAACAGGCATGAAGGCATGACGCCGGCCAACCACTTGCAGGGTGAATCCAGCCCTTATCTGCAACAGCATGCCCATAATCCGGTGGACTGGTATCCGTGGAGTGAGGAGGCCTTTGCGCTGGCCCGGCTGCAGGATAAGCCTGTATTCCTGTCCATCGGCTATTCGACCTGCCACTGGTGCCATGTCATGGAGGGGGAATCTTTTTCCGATGCCGAAGTGGGCGAGGCGCTGAACAGGAGCTTTATTGCCATCAAGGTGGATCGTGAGGAGCGGCCGGATATTGATGCGGTATATATGCAGGCGGCCCAGACCCTGAGCGGTGGCGGCGGCTGGCCGCTGAATGTGCTGCTTACGCCGGACAAACAGCCATTTTATGCCGCCACCTATCTGCCCAAGCATTCACGCTTCGGGCGCATGGGCATCATTGAACTGGCGGGGCGTGTTTCCGATCTGTGGCAGAATGACAGGCAACGTATCGACAGGACGGCCGAGTCACTTACGGCAGCTGTACAGCAGGGCATGGCCATGGCTGCACCCGGCAGGGTGGATGGCAAGGCCGTTGATGCCGCCTTCCGGCAGCTGGCTGATTCATTTGATGCCACGCATGGCGGTTTCGGCCCGGCGCCGAAATTCCCCAGCCCGCACCGGCTGCTGTTCCTTCTGCGCTACGGGGTGCTGAAGCAGCAGCCGGAAGCCATTGCCATGGTCAAAAAGACGCTGGCGGGTATGCAGCAGGGTGGTATACACGATCAGCTGGGCGGCGGCTTTCACCGTTATGCAACCGATGCTCAGTGGCTGCTGCCGCATTTTGAGAAGATGCTCCATGATCAGGCCATGCTTTTGATGGCCTATGCTGAAGCATGGCAGGTAACCGGAGAGGCAACATTTGCCGCTACAGCACGTGATATTGCCACCTATCTGCTGCGTGATATGCGTGATGAGCAGGGCGGTTTTTATGCCGCCGAGGATGCCGATTCGGAAGGCGTGGAAGGCAAATTCTATGTCTGGAGCGAGGCGGAAATACGTGCACTCCTCGGCGGGGATGCCGATGCATTTATCAGGGCCTACAGTGTGCATGGAAAAGGAAACTTTCATGATGAAGCCAGCGGCAAACTGACGGGTGAGAATATTCTGTATCTGAGCAATGATGATGCGGGAACTGCCTTTGCCGCCCAGCGAACGAAACTGCTGGCGATGCGGGAAAAGCGGGTGCGCCCGTTTCGTGATGACAAGGTGTTGGCCGACTGGAACGGCCTGAGTATTGCAGCCCTGGCCATGGCCGGGCGCATGCTTGATGAGCCAGCCATGCTGACTGCTGCAGAAGAGGCGGCTGGATTTGTGCTCAGACATATGCAGAACAAGGGCAGATTGCTGCATCGCTGGCGGCATGGCCATGCCGCCATAGCCGGCCATCTTGATGATTATGCCGCCATGGTATGGGGGCTGATCGAGCTTTACGAGGCAAGCTTTGACAGTCACTGGCTGGCCGAGGCCGTGCGTCTGAATGCCGAGATGCTCAGGCGCTTCAGGAGCAGTGAAGGCGGTTTTTATCTGAGCCAGGAAGATAATGGACTGATTGCACGTCCGATGCAGGCCTTCGACGGAGCGCTGCCTTCAGGCAATGCTATCGCTATGCATAACCTGCTCAGGCTCTCCCGACTAACCGGGGATACGAAGCTGGAAAAAGAAGCCGCTGGCATTGCCGATCATTTTGCCGGCATTGCCGGTCAGGCTCCGTCGGGCATGACCCATATGCTCAGTGCTGTGTTGCTGGCCGGGCATCCGGCGCAGGAGATTGTATTTGCCGGGGAGAAAGACAGCCAGTCCGCCAAAGACATGCTGGAGCTGATGCGCAGTCAATATCACCCGCATACCGTTGTGCTATGGCAGGATGATGGACTGGGAGAACTGGCGCCTTATACGCGCGGACAGAAATCTCTGGATGGCAAGCTGACGGTCTATGTGTGCGAGGATTTCCAGTGCCAGCTGCCGGTCACCGATATCCGGGTCTTGCGCAGCCTTCTCGACGGCAGCCGGCCAGCGACTGAATAAACCGCCCCGTTTCGCCGCTATGCTCAATGTGTGCTATACTCACGTAAAGTGGAGACGGGCATGCACTTCGATTTCATTGATGATGAAGCGACGATACGAAATTTGATACGGGTGATTATCGCGCAGGAAGGTTATGGCATTAAAACATTTACCAGCGCCGAAGATTATATGACTTATTTTTCTTCACCGGACTTTGAGTCACCGATTGCGATCATCTCCGATATACGCATGCCCGGCATGAATGGCATCAGTCTGGTAAGATATATCCATGAACAGGCGCCGTCGCAGAAACTGGTGCTGGTGTCCGCCACCCCGGAAGAGGCCGCAGATGTTGACGGGCAGCTGTGCGCCCTGATCACCAAGCCTTTTAAGGCTGCGGGTATTATTAATCTGCTAAAGGCATTGAAGCACTGCATGGACTGCGGGCAGTGTGAAGAGGATGTGCCTTCTGGACAGTGCCGCTATGGCATCGAACACAGTTGCCCGAACAGTGACAGGCTTGAAGAGTCTTAAATCTGAATGAAGCTGTAAGCTGTCGAATACCGCCCCATCAGGTGTTCGTATTTGTTACAGTCTTCAGTAAGCTACGCGCTGGCCGTCATAGGCGATGAAGCAGCCGGGATCGTAATCACGTGCCTGCTTGATGACCTTGCACATGCCGCTGACGGACGTCGCCACATCAATCAGGCCGGTTCGATGCGTCATATCGGTTTTCACCCAGCCCGGATGCAGCGTAATCACATGTATGCCCGCCGGAGCCAGATCCACCGACATGGACTTGGATACAATTACCAGTGCAGCCTTGGCCGCCCGGTAGGCATAGGTGCCACCGCTGGAGTTATCGGCCGAAGAGCCCATTTTGGAGCTGACATTGGCGATGGTGCTGCCTCTTGTCATGCGCCCGGCGAGATGCTGAACGACCCGCAGCGGTCCGACACAGTCCACATTGAATACCTCATGCATGGTGGTTGAGCTTACACCGGACAATGTCTGCCCGTCCTCGCCGGGGCCGTAGATGCCGGCATTGTTGATCAGCAGGTCAATCTGCTCCGGCAGTTCCCCGGCCGGGTGGTCATCGCAGCCGACATCCCAGCGAATCAGGTGCAGCTGTTCCGACCGGGTGGCAGCAAGCTCGCCTGCATCGCGACGATAGCAGGCCCAGACATCATGCCCCTGATCCAGATAATACCCGGCAAAGCCAAGCCCCAGCCCACGATTGGCTCCGGTAATCAGTACATTCATATGCTATCCTCCGGGGTGCTGAACAGGGCGGCATTGGCGGCTACCCGCCTGTAGCTGCTACCATGCCGCTTATGATAACCGAGCAACACATGCCGCTGCAAAGTTTGACGCAATTATTGAAGGGCAGATGGATGGATCGCGGTCTGTTGTTACTGGCCCTGCTGACCATCGGCCTGACCTGGATTGTTATTCAGCAAAGTATTGCCGCCGGCCCGCCTGTGGCGGAGATTTATCATGGCGATACGATGCTGGCGAGCTACCGTCTGCCTGAGAGCGGCCAGCCTCCTATTTATTTCGAGGCCGAGGGTGACCTGGGGTTGTCTGAAATCATCATGGATGCCGACGGGGTACGCATGGCGGCATCGCCGTGCAGCAGTCAGCGCTGCGTATTATCCGGCACGCATCACCATGCCGGCGACCTGATTGCCTGTGTGCCGAACAAAATCCTTATCATCATTCGGGGGAGCCGCGATGATCGGTACGATGCGGTAGTTGAGTAGATATGGTACAGATGTTGATGCGCCCGCCGCTGGCTGAGCTGGAAAGTAAGGCGATATGGCTGGCGCTGCTGATGCTGGCCATCGGCCTGCATGTGTTTGAAGCAGCCCTGCCAAGTCTCGGGCCATGGTTCAAGCCGGGGTTGGCCAATCTCATTACGCTGTTGGCGCTGGTCTGGATGGGGCCACGTTCGGCGCTGCTGCTAACGGTGTTTCGAGTCATTGTCGGCAGCTTTTTTATCGGCACCATGTTCACCCCCACCTTTGTCATCAGTCTGGCCGGAGGTACTGTTTCGGCACTGGTGATGATCGCTTCCTGGCGGGCTTTGCCCGGCATCAGTCTGGTTGGTGTAAGCCTGCTCGGAGCGTTGGCGCATATGACTGCGCAGTTCATTACCGTTGAATCATTGTTCATTCATCAGCCGGCTTTGTACTATGCGCTGCCGCCGCTGTTGCTGCTTTCTTGCATAACCGGCTGGATAAACGGGGCTCTGGCAGGTTATATTGCGGCCAGGCTACGCCATGACTCTTTTAAATAAATCCATAGACCGCCGCCGTCTCGGCATTTCACTCATTGCTTCGATAGTAGCCCATGCGCTACTGGCGGTATTGATTGTCGTGGCCAGCACGAATCAGCCGCTGCCTAAAAAGAAGGCGCCGAAAATCATGGATGTGGTACTGCTGGATGCGAACAAGTCGAAACCTGTTAAGCCTCCGGAAGATGCCAAGACCATGTCCAACCGCAGTGCTGTGGGCGGCAGCAGCAAGGCACAGGACAAAATCACCCGTACTGCACGGGCGCCGGTGGTCAGCCGGCAACAGCAAAAGCCGCAGCGGCCGTCACCTCCGGCACAGCCGAAGACACCACCACCATCGCCGGCAGCACAAAAGCGGCTGCGCATGCTGGCCAAACGCGGCCCGAAGCCGGATAACAGTAAACGGCCCAAGCCGCCAAAAAAACAGAGTTCAAAAGTTGCACAGCCGCTGTCGCGGATTCCGCTATCCAATCTTATGCCGTCCAGCATGGCGCTGGCACAACTATCGCGCGACTTCCAGCGGGAAAAGCGCATGAAACAGAGGTTATCACGCGAAGCGGATATTCCGATCAATACACGTGAGGCCAAATATGCACCGTATGCGCAGTCGCTGGTGCGCGCACTTGAGGAGCAATGGCGGCCCGGCAAGGCGAATTACGAGCAGTTTTCCGAGGAAGCCCGGCGTTCGCTGATGCGCGTGACCATTGAGCACAATGGCGAGCTTGGCGGCGTCGAGATTCTGCGCCCCAGCCCGATTCCCCAGATCAACGAGAGCGCGGTGCAGGCCATTCATGCCGCTGCCCCATTTCGGCCGTTGCCGTCGTCATGGGGGCTGGATCGGGTCAGTTTTTATCTGACCTTCGAGGTGGTCGAGGATCGTTTTGTCTTCAGGACAATGTAAGCCTTCAGTGAGCGGGGCTCTGCTGGACTGGTATCGTGATAGCGCCCGCGACCTGCCATGGCGGCACACAACCGAGCCTTATGCCATCTGGATTTCCGAAATCATGTTGCAGCAAACGCAGGTGAAAACCGTACTGCCGCATTACCGGCTCTGGTTTGAGAAGTTTCCGGATATTGCTGCCTTGGCAGAAGCCAGGATTGATGATGTGCTCAAGGCTTGGGAGGGGTTGGGATATTATCGTCGTGCCCGCTTTATTCATGCTGCTGCCCGACAGATTGTCGCAGAGCATGGGGGTATTTTTCCGGAGGCTTTTGATGACATACTCCGGCTGCCGGGGGTCGGTCGTTCGACAGCCGGAGCAATTGCATCCTTTTGTTTTGCTGCCTCTACCCCGGTGCTGGATGGCAATGTGAAACGCGTGTTGAAGCGTTGGCATGGCCTGAATCAGGCAACGGATACGATGCTGTGGCCGTTAGCCCTACAAGCGCTGGATGCGTCAGGCAAGCCGTCCGACTGGAATCAGGCCATGATGGAGCTGGGGGAGAGCCTTTGTTCAGCCCGGGCTCCCCTGTGTGACCAGTGCCCCGTGGCGGCGTATTGCACGGTGGCTTTTCAGGTAGATGAAACACAGGAAAAGCGAAAAGCAGCAGCCGTTCGGGATGTATATTGGCAGGTGATGCTGCATACATGCCCGCAGCGGGGCATTTGGCTAATCCGGCGGCCGGCTGCCGGTATTTGGGGCGGTTTGTGGGCACCGCCGATTTATAATCTGGTTGAAGCCCCCGGAGATGCCACAGCTGAACATGTGCATCTGCTGAGCCATCGGCGGTTGCACCTTTATGCTGAAATCTGTAGCGATGAGCCGACAGGCGAAGGTGCATGGGTTTCGGATATTTCTGCCCATGCTTTACCGACCGGTATTCATCATTTGTTTGAGAAAGCAGGCGTTATACTATGAATTGCTGCGGGATATATTCGCTGTGCCTGTTCGGCATGCTGGTATTTTCAACACCGGTACAGGCTGAGTCACCCTCAAAGGGCATGGTGGTTGCAGCGCATCCATTGGCAGTAGAAGCAGGCATGGCCATGTTAGAACATGGTGGCAATGCCTTTGATGCGGCAGCGGCGACTGCACTGGCCCTCGGTGTGGTTGAGCCCGGATCATCCGGCATCGGCGGTGGTGGGTTCTTTCTGTTATATATCGCCAAAGAAAAGCGCTATATTATGCTGGATGCGCGCGAAAGTGCTCCAAAGCTGGCAGGGCAGGGCGAGGTGTTTGAAACGGAGTCCAGCATTAATGGCCCGCAATCGGCCGGTGTGCCGGGGCTGGCGGCCGGTGTGGACCGGCTGGCAACGGTTTATGGCAGCCTGGGACGTAAAGCTGTCACGGAGCCGGCTATTCGACTGGCGCGCGATGGCTTCAAGGTAAGTCCCCGGCTGGCCGGCATGATCAAATGGCGCGGTGAGGTGTTCAACGATGCCGCGCAGCATGTGTTCGCCAAACAGCAGGGGGAAAGGATTCAACAGCCGGCGCTGGCTGACACGCTGGGTCGGTTTTCCATGCATGGTATTGCCGATTTCTATCATGGTGAAACCGCAGGTCGACTGGTCGCCGATATGCAGCGTGATGGCGGTCTTATTCGCCTGAATGATCTGGCTGCCTACGGGGTTATCGAGCGCGAACCGGTAAGTTTCGATTATCGCGGCTTTCATTTCGTATCGGCGGCACTGCCATCATCGGGCGGCATGACGCTGGCGCATATCTTCGCTCAGTTGAAAGATGATGATTTGAAGGCGCTTTCCCCCGCCGACCGTGCACATCTGCTCATCGAGGCGATGAAGCGCGCCTACCGTGACCGCAACCAGTATCTGGGCGATGCTGATTTCGTTACGATTCCCGTGGATTACCTTGATACCGGTCGTTTGAAAAAACTGCGTGATTCGATCGATATGCAGCATGCCACATCATCAAAGAAACTGGCCGGTTTTGCCGAGCCGATCGGGGCAAGCGTGGATACCACGCATTTCTCAATTATTGATAAAGACGGAAATATGGTTTCGGCCACGTTGTCGATCAATTACGGCTTCGGATCCGGCTATGTGTCGCCAGCCACCGGAATTTTATTGAATGACGAAATGGACGATTTTGCCACCCGCCCCGGCAAACCGAATGCTTATGGCCTTGTGCAGGGCAAGGCCAATGCCGTAGCTCCCGGCAAACGCATGCTTTCGAGTATGACGCCGACATTTGTGATTGGCCCGAAGCGTAGCTTTATCGTCGGCACGCCCGGAGGCAGCCGCATCATCTCGATGGTTCTTTTGGCTTCCCTTGGCTTCATGCTGGATGAAAGCTCGCCGGAGAACTGGGTCAACGCCGCACGTTTTCATCACCAGTTCCTGCCCGATGTGGTACAGTATGAGAAAGGTGCCTTTGCGCAGGACGTTGTCGCCGAACTGGCCAGGCGTGGTCATGTATTGAAACAGATGAATCGTCAGTACGGCAATATGCAGGCGATTGTTGTCGATCATGCATCCGGAAAGCTTACCGGCATTTCAGATCAGCGTGGAGAGGGTGTGGCCCTTTCCAGATGAAGCCACGAGGATGCATGGGGGGGCAAGTTCTGTGACAGCGCATGGACTTACCGCCTTCTCCGGACGTCGTCACAGGCCGGCTGAACAAGGGGTTAAATAGTATTTTGGGTGATACCGGAACCTATTAACTCCGTTATAACATCGTTCCATCCTGCGGCAAGATTGGCGCGATTGTAGCCACCGCCACCCAGGGCGATCAGGCGACCATGGCAGAAACGCCCGGCGATGCGGCACAGGCGTTCGGCGGCATGGGCATGGGCTTTCGATGAAAAGCGCATGTGGGTGATCGGGTCATTCGCAATCGAATCAGCACCGCATTGCAGGATGATGAATTCGGGCCTGGCCTGCTCCAGATGCATCTCCACCTCGGGCCATAGGCGCAGAAAATCTTCATCATCCGCGCCCGGTTTCAGCGGCAGATTCAGCTTCGTGCCTTCGGCCGCGCCCTTGCCGGTTTCGATGGCGTAACCGGTGCCGGGATAGAGAAAATGCCCATCCTCATGGATGTCGGCAATCCATACGTCCGCATCATCCTCGAAAGCGTAGAACACGCCATCGCCGTGATGGGCGTCGATATCGATATAGGCGATGCGTGAGAGATGATGCACCGCCTTCAGATGTTCGATCAGGATGCCGCAATCGTTGAATACGCAGAATCCTGAAGTGGCCCCCAAGAATGGGACAGTAGGTTAAGGTGTATTAAGGTGTGCTTTCCGGCAAAAGGAGAGACACATGGCACGGCAAAGTTACAGCAAGGAATTCAAGGCACGGGTAGCGCTGGATGCGCTCAAGGGCCAGA
>JAJRTF010000006.1 GCA_021545585.1 Zetaproteobacteria bacterium | reverse complement strand
TGATCCACACTATATGGACTTCTATGCTGAAAACACTGTGGCTCGATTTCCTGTAATGCTTCCCCATGTATCAACTATATCATGCTGAAGCCTTCGCCTGAAGGCGAGGGTTTTAACCCAACCCGGACGTGTGACAATAAATTTGCAATATGAAGATTTGAGCATTTCACTTAATATGCGCCGCATGTCCAGTGCCCCTATCATCATGCCCGCCAGTCTGATGCCTGATCTGGCACACCTGAAAGGCGTGCGCGTTATTGCTGCCATGAGCGGCGGGGTGGACTCATCGGTGATGGCCGCGCTGCTGCGCGATGCCGGAGCGGATGTGATCGGCGTGTTTCTCAATGTCTGGGACTATAGCCGTGAGGATGTGAACCGGCATGGTTCCTGTTGTGCGCTGGAAGACTCCTATGATGCAAGACGCGTGGCTGATCATCTCGGCATACCGTTTTATGCGATGGATATGCGCGATACCTTCCGCCGTGATGTGATCGATCCGTTTGTTGCTGATTATGAAAACGGGCGTACTCCAAACCCCTGTGAGCGCTGCAATCGTTTTGTGAAGTTTGGCGCCCTGCTCGAGGCGGTTGATCAACTGGAGGCCCGCTATGTGGCTACCGGGCATTATGTGCAACGCAGGGATGATGAGGCCGGCATGCATATTTTAAAGGGCGAGGATGCAGGCAAGGATCAGAGCTATTTTCTGGCGACGACCCGGCGTAAGCAGGCTGAACGGATATTGTTTCCTGTCGGGCATCTGCAAAAGAATGCGACCCGGGAACTTGCACGCTATTACCAGTTGCCGACAGCCGAAAAGCATGAAAGCCAGGATATATGCTTTATCCCGGCCGGGGATCGTATTGCCTTTTTGAAACGTGAAGGTGCATCAGCCGGATTCCGGGAAGGTGATATTGTGGATGTCGATGGCAACGTACTCGGACGACATCAGGGTATCGCTCATTATACGCTGGGACAACGCAAGGGACTGGGACTGCCGAATGGTCCCTGGCATGTGATGGCACTCGATGGTGTCACCGCGCGCGTTGTGGTAGCCCACCCGGAGGAGGCAATGATCCAGCAGGTCAGGGTCGGAGATATCAGCTGGCTGCGTACGCCTGCTGAGGGTGAATATCTGAGTGCCAAGTTACGCTATCAGATGCGGCCGGCGGCCTGTCAGCTGAATGAAGTGGGTGATGGCATGCTGCAGCTGAGCTTTGAACAGCCCCAGAAACCGACTGCCCCGGGGCAGGTCGCTGCCTTGTATATCGGCAATGAATTAATCGCCGGCGGTATAGTGATCGCAGCTCGGTAAGCAGTTGTCGTATTGCGTGATTGAATTATCCTGATTGATGGCGCAAGATGCTGTATGCGCAAATGCCGGGCCAGTTTAACGTGACACATAAGGACGTGACAGTTTCAGGGCAGCGTGGGCCAAGTGCATGGATGCGTTTATTAAACCGGTTGTTCTGCCGCATCTGGCATCGCTTGCCGAGCGAGGAGTTCAAGCTCCCCGATGGCCCTTTGATACTGGTCGGGAATCATATTTGCGGCCTTGATCCAAACCTGATTCAGGCTGCTGTGAACAGGCCTTTATGCTTCCTGATGGCGCGCGAATATCACCAGAGCATGTGGTATGCGCGCTGGCTTTTTAATGCTACCGGTGCCATTCCGGTCAATCCGGGCGGTGCGAACCGATATGCATTAAGTGAAGCCATTCGGGCTGTCAATGATGGCAATGCCCTGTGCCTGTTTCCGGAAGGCGCAGCCAATCCGCCCATTCCGCTGTATAAAATTTTGCCTGGCGCTGCCCTGATAGCCCAGGAAACCGGAGCGCCGATTATTCCGTTTCGTGTCTCAGGTGTCTGGCCTTATGATCATATCCATGTCTGGCGTCCGTTTTTACGCCGCAGTCGAGGCAGGATAGTGGTGGGGGAGCCTGTTATCCTGCCGGAGACGGTGGAGGGTAAGGCGGGCGTGCGACAATGTTCGAATGCTATCGCCAAGGCCATTCGGTCACTGGCCAAAGAATAAGGAGTCAAAGCCCTTATCGGGTGCTGCTCTATTCCTTGCCCATGCGCATGGCAAAGTCTTCCCGGAACACCGAATTCGACAAAGCCTCTTCATAATCAACCACACCATCTTCAACGAGTTGCTGTAAATGCTGGTCGAAGGTCTGGCTACCGTACAGGGTTTTTCCTTCTTCCATCGCCCGGGGGATTTCGCGCCAGCGATCCGTATCAAGAATAAAATGCTTGATGACTGAATTCTTAATCATGATTTCAAGCGCTACAACGCGCCCTTTACCGGATTTGGCCGGCAACAACTTCTGTACGATGATAGCGCGCAGGTTTTCGGACAATCGTTCACGGATCGCACCCTGCTCATCCAGGCCGAACGATGACATGATACGCTGCATGGTGCCGATGGCCGTGGTGGCATGTACGGTAACCATGACCAGATGGCCTGTTTCACCGGCCTGTAATGCCAGCTGAATGACCTCACGATCACGTGCCTCACCGGCGACGATAATATCAGGGGCTTCACGCAGAGCATCATTCAAGCCCTGGGCGTAGGTCATCACATCACGGCCCAGTTCGCGCTGGCTGACCGTGCCCTTATAATGCGTGCTGTAACGATATTCGATCGGGTCTTCCATGGTCACTGCATGAATAGGCCGTTGCTGAATAACGTGGTTGAGCATGGCGGCAAGGGTGGTGGATTTACCGGAACCCGTAGCTCCGGCCATGATGACCAGACCGTTTTTGTAATTAGCGATTTCGCGGATTACCGGTGGCAGATGAAGGTCATCGAAGCCGGGAATCTTTTGCGGAATCAAGCGGGCGACAATCCCAAAATTATCATTGGTTCTAAGTACATGCATGCGGAAATGCGCCACATTCTCCAGTGAGTAGTGGAAATCGAAATTATAGATGGATTCAATGTCAGGCGTTTTCGATACATGGCGGCTGATATGCTGGATCATTTCAATGACCTGTTCCCGACTCAGTTCCGGCACCTTTTCAGGGGATATCGTAACAATGGAACCGTCAATTCGCATGCGCACCCGGTCATCTGTTCGTATCAGCAGGTCAGAGGCCCTGTGTTTGTTTGCCGCCAGCAGCAAATCATCGATTAAATGCCAGTCAGCCATCAGATACTCAGGCCGCCGCCGTCACTGCCGCTGGTCAGGTGATCGATGTTGACGCTGTCACTGTCATTGCCCTCCAGCTTCGTCATCTTGATCTTCAGGCGAAGGTCATTGACGGCATCGGCATGGCGCATGGCTTCGTCCTCAGATATCTTGCCGTCTTTCCAGAGTCGCAGCAGATGCTGGTCGAAGGTTTGCATGCCGTAGTTCTTGCCGGCTGCCATGGCCTCCTTGATTTCAGTGATTTCCCATTTGGTAATGAGATCGGAAATGCGCGCCGTGTTAATAAGAATTTCAATGGCTGGCATACGCTTGTCGTCCGGTGTTTTGACCAGTCGCTGGGAAAGAATGGCCTTCAGGTTAAGGGCCAGATTCAGACTAACCTGCGGGTGCGATTCCTCGGGGAAAAAGTTCATAATGCGTTCCAGCGCCTGGTTGGCATTGTTGGCATGCAGGGTGGCCATGCAAAGGTGTCCGGTTTCAGCAAATTCAAGCGCATGTTCCATCGTTTGACGGTCACGCACCTCACCAATCAGAATCACATCGGGCGCCTGGCGCAGGGTGTTTTTAAGCGCCGCCTGATATTCGAGGGTATCGGTACCAACCTCGCGCTGTGTGATAACGCATTTCTTGTGCTCATGCACAAACTCAATCGGATCCTCAATGGTAATAATATGGCCGGCCTGATTGGAGTTGCGCCAGTCCACCATGGCGGCCAGCGATGTGGATTTACCGGAGCCTGTGGCTCCGACCATAATCACCAGACCGCGTTTGGCCATGGAGATATCATTAAATGCCTTGGGCAGGCCGAGTTCTTCAAGGGTGGGAACGGTGGTCTTGATTTGTCGGATCACCATGCCGATATGGCCACGCTGACGGAAGATATTGACGCGAAAACGGCCGAGATCGGGGTAGGCCAGCGCAAGATTCATTTCATAGTCGGCGGAAAATGTAGCCCGCTGTTTCTCGCTCATCGTTGAATTGGCCAGCTGTTCGCACTGTACAGCATTCAGGGGTGGCTGTTTTACGGGATAAACCACGCTGTTGATGCGGTAGGCTGGCGGCATGCCCGCCGTGATATACAGATCCGAGGCATCTTTTTTTACCATGACCATTAATAACTGTTTAATGGATAACTTCTGTGGTTCATTTGCACTCATGCATTAACCCCCTGAGAGTGAAAGGCATGATCGTATCAGACCACGCCGCCGCCAAACAGCTTCTTGTTATTGGCTTTTTCAAGCGCTGCCTGCTGTGTGATTTTACGGGATTTGATCAGCTGCTGCAGGTTGCTGTCCAGCGTCTGCATACCTTCGCGCTGGGCAGTCTGCATCACCGATACCATCTGCGGTACCTTGTTTTCACGGATCAGGTTGCGGATGGCCGGTGTGCCCAGCATGATCTCATGGGCAGCCACCCGGCCGGTGCCATCAGCTGTTTTAAGCAGCGTTTGCGAGATGACCGCGGTCAGGGATTCGGAAAGCATGGAGCGCACCATATCCTTTTCAGCAGCCGGGAACACATCAATCACACGGTCAATGGTTTTCGGAGCCGATGAGGTATGCAGTGTGCCAAACACCATATGGCCGGTTTCAGCAGCAGTGAGCGCTAATCGAATGGTTTCAAGGTCGCGCAATTCGCCGACGAGGATAACATCGGGATCTTCGCGCAATGCACTGCGCAGTGCATTGGCGAATGAGTGGGTATGCGGACCGAGTTCACGCTGCGAAACCAGCGAGCTTTTTGAGCGGTGCACAAATTCGATCGGATCCTCAATGGTCAGAATGTGGCCGCGTTCGGCTTCATTTCGGTAATCCACCATGGCAGCCAGAGTGGTCGACTTACCGGAACCGGTCGGGCCGGTCACCAGACACAGACCGCGGGGCGTCATCGAGATGTCGGTGAATACTTCCGGACATTTAAGCTGCTCCAGGGTGAAGACCTCGTTCGGAATGACACGGAAAACAGCGCTCATGCCGCGATTCTGCATGAAGGCATTAACACGAAAACGGGCAATATCGCCCAGCGAAAAAGAGAAATCGAGTTCGAGATGTTCCTCGAAAAGCTTGCGCTGCGTATCGTTCATGATGTCGTACACCATGGCTTGCACTTCGCGCGCCTCGATTTCGGGCATTTTGATGCGGGTCATGTCGCCGTGGATACGGATCAGGGGCGGTTCACCGGAAGATACATGTAAATCCGATGCATTGTTTTTTACCGTAAATGCCAACAGTTCCGAAACGTCCATTCAGCCTCCCCAGACCCTTAAGCGTTTACCCGCCACAGCGCCTTATGCTTAGCATAGAAGGGGATGCAGTGGGCTGCAAGTTTTCAGATGCGTTCTTGAGCGAGGGCGCCTGCACCGCCTTGCGCTTACTGTTGCGTTTTTCCTGCGGGCAGAAAGATGCTCTGCATAGCCTTGTTGAAATGCATCTTGCCTGCCTGATCCACAGCCATGGCGGCATAGCCTTTCTTTTGCAGGTCATTGAGTCCGGCAGCACCCTGCACAAACAATGCCGTACTCCAGGCATCGGCGAGGGCCGCACGGTCGGCTATGACCGTGGCACTTTGACTTGCAGTTGCCGGCCAGCCGTTTTGCGGATCGAGGATATGATGATATCGCTTTCCATCCTGTATGAAATAGCGCTCATAATCCCCTGACGTAACGATGCTGATATCGCCGCTGAGCGCCAGTGTGCCCAGCACCTGTCCCTTGTTACGTGGATGCCTGAGTCCAATTCGCCACGCTTGCCCGCTGTGGGAACCTATTAAACGGATATCGCCTCCGGCATTAATAATGGCATTGCGAATGCCATGTTTTTTCAGGATGTCCATACCGCGGTCGATGGCATAACCCTTGGCAATAGCCCCAAAATCGAGTCGACAGCGGTTATTGATACGTAGCCATGTATTATTGTCCGCGTGGCGAATGCATAAGCGGGAGGGTATGGCCTGAATAATAGCGCTGTCAGACGGATGATGAGAAGGCGTTGGTTGACCCGAGAAGCCCCAGAGCAGATTTAATGTGCCAAGGGCCGGGTGGAAGGCGCCATGACTCTGCTGTTGTACAAGCAGCGAAGTGGTCAGGAGGCGGGCCACTTCTACAGGAAGTTCCATGGGCATGCCTGCGGGGGATGCATTGAATGCCTTGACGGCATTTTTGACATCACCGTAAATTGTAAAGGCATCCTCGATTCTCTGCATTTCCGCTGCGGCTTCGCTGATGGCCAGATCGGAACGGGATTGCTCACTGCCGGCAATGGTGAATTCGACCAGCGTTCCCATGATGAAGCGGGTTTCATGAATATCTGCATTCGACGAACAGGCCGTCAGTATCAACAGTAGTGAAAGCATCAGACGCATGGCTCTGCATTGTTACCGTGAGTTGTTCGTTGGCAAGTATTGGAAGCTGCATACGACCAAATACTTGCGGTTTATCGAAAATACCCGATAATTTCGCTCAGGTATTATTCTGAATGCCGGATATGAGGTGAATGATGACGGTGGTATTGACTGAAGCAGCTGCGGAAAAGGTACGGGGCTTGCTTGAAAACGAGCAGAATGACGAATTGAACCTGCGGGTGTTTGTGTCCGGCGGTGGCTGTTCGGGGTTTCAGTACGGTTTTACCTTTGATGATCAAATTAAGGATAACGACACCGTGATTGAAAGTTGCGGGGTAAAGCTGCTGGTCGATCAGATGAGCCTAGATCTGTTGAAAGGCGCCGAAATTGATTATCAGAAATCCATTCAGGGCGAGTCATTTGTGATCCGTAACCCCAATGCTGCCTCAAGCTGTGGTTGCGGCAAATCCTTTACGCCGAGCGAAAGCAGTGGCGGCTGTGCTAACGCCGGTTACTGATTTGCCGGATCACTCATTCACGCGGAGCTTCTGGCTCCGTTTTTTTTACCAGTCAGGCAACACCTGTGTAGGATGGTGCGATGTACGCACTTGAGGTAAACGGCTTCCATAAGGTTTACGACAATGAATCGGGCCAAAAAACAGCTCTTTGTGATGTGTCGCTGAATATCCCGCGGGGCAGCTTCTATGCTTTGCTGGGCCCCAACGGGGCAGGCAAGAGTACACTGATTAATATCCTTGCCGATATTGTGCGGCCCACTGGCGGCAGCGCCACATTGCTTGGCCATGACCTTTTTACCGAACGAGCCTGGTGCAAGCGGCATATGGGTGTGGTGCCGCAGGAGATTGCCTTCGATCCTTTCTTCACCCCGCGCGAGGTATTGCATTTCACCTCCGGATTGTTTGGTTGCATACCGGATGATGACTGGATTGATGAGCTGTTTGCCCGGCTGGAATTAAGTGAGCACAGCGCTAAGAACACGCGCCAGCTGTCCGGCGGAATGCGTCGACGCCTGCTGGTTGCCCAGGCACTGGTACATAAGCCGCAACTGGTGATTCTGGACGAGCCCACGGCCGGTGTGGATGTGGAATTGCGCCGCCGCTTGTGGAGTTTCATGAGAGAACTCAACGCCAATGGAACGACCATCCTGTTGACCACGCATTATCTTGATGAAGCAGAAGAGCTGTGCGATCACGTAGCCATTATTGATCGCGGCAATTTACTAACTGCACAGCCCATGAGCCAGCTGATGCAACAGGTGGCATCATCGCATCTGTGGCTCCAGTATGACCGGGAGATTGAATTAAAATCCGATGATCAGGCAGCACTGGCCGATTTCGAACCTCGACTGACTACAGAGGGTATCTGCCTGCGCCTGTCTTCCGATACAGAACAGCAGCGCAGTAACAGTTTTCATGCTGCCTATGAGGCGGCCGTGGCCCGTTTTGGTCCTCCGCTCGATGCGGGCGTGCGAAAGGAAGATCTGGAAGACGTATTTCTGCGACTGACCGACAAGCACGGGGATGACGCATGCAATCCATGAACCTTCTGGGCGCAAAGACCCTGTTCCTGCGCGAGGTGCGACGTTTTCTGAAGGTCAAGATGCAGACCGTTGTCACACCTGCACTCACAGCTTTTCTGTATCTGATTATTTTCCGCTATGCCATTGGTGATCGACATGTTCCGGGCATGCAGGTTGATTATTTCACCTTTCTGATGCCGGGCCTGGCGATGATGGCGATGTTGCAGAATGCCTTTGCCAATACCTCCAGCTCCATGATTATGGGCAAGGTGATGGGCATGCAGATTTATTTGTTGATGGCGCCCCTGTCGGCCCTGGAGGTGGTATCGGCGTTTTTGCTTGCAGCGGTGGTGCGTGCCGTGGTCGTGGCCACAGTATTCCTGGCTGTGCTGATGCCGTTTGTGGATATCGGCATGCAACATCTGGCCTTGATTGCCGTGTACGGCGTGTGTGGCTCAATGATTATGGGAGGGCTTGGTCTGATTGGTGGCATGTGGGCCAGAGATTTCGATAATGTTGCCATGGTAACCAACTTCATCATCTTGCCGCTCACGTTTCTGTCAGGTGTTTTCTATTCGGTGAAGCAGCTTCCTGAGTTCTGGCAGCATATCAATCATGCCAATCCGTTTTTCTATCTGATTGACGGTTTTCGCTACGGTTTCCTCGGAGTCGGCGATACCGACCCTTATGCCTCCATGGCTATTGTGATTGGCTCGGCGGCTGCAACCTTTATCACCTGCTGGTATCTGTGGCGTATCGGCTGGCGCATGAAGGACTGACACATGGCTCATCAATCAAAAAGCAGGGCCGCTCGCAAAACCAGTGCATGGTTTCAGCGACATGCCAATGATCCGCATGTAAAGCGCGCCCAGAAAGAGGGTAAGCGCTCCCGTGCCGCCTTTAAATTGACCGAAATCCTTGATCAGCATGCCCTGACGCTGAAACCCGATGCCGTGGTTGTTGATCTTGGCTGTGCACCCGGGTCATGGAGCGTCGAGATCGACAAACGACTCAACTCGAATGGTCTGCTGGTCGGGATTGATCTGTTGCCCCTGCAGGCTGTGGGGCATGCGATCATTATTCAGGGTGACTTCGATTCACAGGAAGGGCAGGAAGAACTTGACCGGGCACTGAATGGCAGGGCAGTAGACCTTGTGCTCTCCGATATGGCGCCGGAAATGAGCGGCAATAAACTGGTGGATCAGATGCGCATGATCGGATTGAATGAGATGACACTGCATTTTGCCCGTCAGTATCTGAAACCCGGCGGCGATGTGCTGATGAAGACCTTCATGGGGGAAGGCTATGATGCATTCCGGCGAGAACTGGGGGCCAGCTTTAGCAAAATCAAAAACATCAAGCCGGCAGCCAGCCGTAAAAGCTCTGCAGAGTTTTTCCTCCTTGGGCGCGGATTTAAAGGCAGGCCATAAGCGGGGGTTACTGCACCACACCTGTCTGCATCATTGAACTGAAAGCTGGCTGTTTTTGCGGCGGGCCTTGAAAAAGGATTTCAGCAGTTCAGAGCAGGCCTCGGCCTCCACTCCGGAAGTGATCTGCGGCGCATGATTGAGCCGTGAATCTGAAAGCAGTTGATACAGGGACTCGACCGCGCCTGTTTTTGGATCAGCAGCACCGTAAACCACGCGACGGATACGTGCATGTACAATCGCGCCGGCACACATCGAGCAGGGCTCCAGCGTCACATACAGGGTTGCATCGGTAAGCCGGTAATTGCCCGTCGTCTGACAGGCCGCACGGATCACCTGCATTTCGGCATGGGCGGAGGGGTCATGCAGGCTGATTGGCGCATTATGGGCGGCAAAGATCTGTTCGTCGGAAAGAACGACCACGGCGCCGACCGGAACCTCGCCGTTTTCCGCTGCCTTTTCAGCCTGTTGCAGCGCCAGCTTCATGTATTTTATATCATCGTTATTCATCGTTTCTGACGTGGGTCAAAGATATCGCGGAGGCCTTCGCCGAGCAGA
>JAJRTF010000100.1 GCA_021545585.1 Zetaproteobacteria bacterium | reverse complement strand
CGGATTCTGACTGCACTGGTTGCAGCCATAACGCTGCATGCCCTGCTGTTAACTTTTCCTCTGTCGACAGACAAAACCATGCTTATCGGTAACGGCCTGTTGCATGTTGATTTGCTGCAAGCGCCCATGCCAGCTAAAGCGGGGTCAGAACCGGATGTGCCGCCGGTAGCCATCGCACATGAACAAGCAAAACCACAGCGAAAAAAGGATGTTCAAGAAAAAAAACTGCGACATATACTCAAACCCGAGGCCGTCCCTGCAGTGGTTGTAGTGCAGCAAACCCGCCCTGCGCCGTCCGTGCCGGTTAAATCAACTCAATTCCCTGGCATCAAACAGGCTTTCAAAACGCATCAGCAAACACATCAGTCATCACCCGCCAGGATCATGCAGGCAGCAAAGCAACTATCTGTCCATCAGGGTACTTCGACCCCAACAGGTATGTTATCTTCAATGACAGCAGGAGTGCAATCCATGCTGCTGGCCAGCATCCATTATCCAACCATGGCGCGCCGGCACGGCTGGCAAGGTGCAGGCGAATTTCAGCTGGATATCGATAGCCAGAGCATCCGCAATATCACCATGCTGGTTTCCACAGGACATACCATCCTGGATCGGGCCGCCCGGCGCGGTCTGGCCAGCATTGAGCATGTGCCGGTAGCCGATGGGCAATATCGTTTGCCAGTTGAGTTTCGTTTACAGTGAGAATAATGCCCGTGAGATCTATGGCAATGAAGACCGGCGCACTGATTCGCTGCATTGGATTATGCCTGCTATGCCTGTGCCTGCCCTGTTCGGCGGTTGCGACTGAACGCATTCTGGCGCTCTCCCCCCATGCCTGCGAAATGCTCTATGCTATTGGTGCAGGCCCGGATATTGTGGGTGCTGTCGATTATTGCGATTATCCCGAAGCTGCCAGACAGCTGCCCCGCATCGGCAATTATACCGGCATTAATCTGGAAGCCGCGCTGATGTTAAAACCGACCATGGCGGTGATTTCCGGCACCAGCACCCAGCAGGAACAGTTAAAGTCACTGGGTATTCGCGTCATTCGAAGCGCGCCACAGAGCGTCGATGCGGTCCTGACGGATATACGCCGTCTGGGTTCCCTGACCGGCCATGCCCGGCAGGCGAATGCTCTGGCTGCGAATATGCAGAAGCGCCTGGACAGGCTGGCCAAAATCAAACAAGGCAACCCCAGACGGGTATTTTACGAAATATGGAACGACCCGTTGCAAACGGTCGGAGGCACTGGTTTTATCAATGATTTGTTGCAACGGACGGGGTTGAAGAATGTTTTTGCATCCATCCGACTGGAAACGCCGCGCATCAATATCGAATCGGTGCTGCACGCCGCTCCGGACGTGATCATCATTCCATCGGAGCATCGTGATGTGGCTGCGCGCAAGCGTTTCTGGAAGCAGTGGCTGGGCGATGATATTCGCATTATCGTGGTCAACCCGGATCTGATGCATCGCCCCGGCCCGCGCATTGTTGATGGTATGGAAGTGCTGCAACAGGCGCTGGAGGAGTTGTGAGCAAGCAATTCAACAGCGCCGAACGCGAAGCGATTTACAGCGTGATTTACGAACGTCGCGATATGCGCCATTTTTCCGGTGGCGAAGTGGGCTCTGAAGCTCTGGATCGTATTCTGCGCGCCGCCCATGCCGCCCCGTCGGTCGGGTTTATGCAGCCGTGGCGCTTTGTGCGCATCACCAAGGCTGCGTTGCGCGATCAGCTGATTGCATTGGTCGAAGCCGAAAAGCTGCGCACATCGGATGATATGGATGATCGCAAAGCTGAATTTATGCGTTTGAAGGTCGAGGGGATGCGTGACTGCGCCGAACTGATTGCCGTTGTGCTGGCGCCCGACGATGGCACGCTATTCGGTCGCCGCACCATGCCGGAAGAGATGGCGCTGTGTTCGGTGTCCTGCGCCATAGAAAATATGTGGTTGGCCTCACGGACCGAGAATCTGGGCATGGGTTGGGTCTCTTTTTTCGAACCGCGTGACGTGGCTGCACTGCTGCAATGTCCTGACGGTTCGAAACCAATCGCACTGCTCTGTCTTGGCCCGGTGAAAGAATTTTATGATAAACCCATGCTGGAAACCGAAGGCTGGCGATCAAAAGAGAACATGAATGTGATTCTTGCAGAGAATCATTATCCTTCGTGAACCGAGGCAATTTTATATTTCGTTTTTCCTCTGCGTTCCTTTGCGTACTTTGCGGTGAAAAATGAAATCACTCATGATTCAGGGCACCGCTTCCGGCGTCGGTAAATCCGTACTGGTGGCAGGCCTCTGCCGCTTATTGGCCCGCAACGGTGTGTCGGTGGCCCCGTTCAAACCACAAAATATGAGCAATAATGCCGCAGTCACCGTCGATGACGGTGAGATCGGCCGGGCGCAGGCCTTGCAGGCACTGGCCTGTGGTATAGAGCCAACGGTGGATATGAATCCGGTACTGATCAAGCCCGAAGCCGATCAGAAGGCACAGCTGATTGTGCGCGGTAAAGTGGTGGGGCGTTTGGAGGCGAAGCGCTTTCGTGAAGATCGCATCGGCTGGCTGGGTACCGTGCTGGAATCTTTTGCCATGCTGCAATCACAATACGATGTGGTGATCATCGAAGGGGCGGGCAGCCCCGCCGAGCCGAATTTGCGCGCGGGCGATATCGCCAATATGGGGTTTGCCGAGGCCGCCGATGTGCCGGTCTGGCTGGTCGGTGATATTGATTGCGGTGGCGTGTTTGCCGCACTCAAGGGTTCGCTTGATATCCTGTCCGAATCCGAACGCAATCGCGTACAGGCTCTGCTCATCAACCGCTTTCGTGGCAATATCAAGCTGCTGGACGATGCACTGGCATGGTTGGAGGAGGAAACGGGCAAACCGGTTGCGGGTGTCATCCCGTATCTTTCGCTCGAATTGCCGGAAGAAGATAGCCCTTTCCGCCATAAAAACGTTGTGCCTTCGCGCCTTTGTGGTGAAAAAATATTCCAAATTGCAGTCATTGCTTATCCGCATATTTCCAACCATGACGATATTGATCCGCTGGCTTCGGAGGCGGGCATAGAGCTGCGCTTTGTCCGCTCGCCGGGTGAATTGCAACCTGCCGATCTGATTGTCCTGCCCGGTTCCAGGCATGTGGCCTCTGATCTGCGCTGGTTGCGCGAGCACGGATTTGTTGCGGCTCTGGAAAAACACCTGCGCTACGGTGGCCAGTTACTGGGTATCTGCGGCGGCATGCAGATGCTGGGTGAACGGGTTGAAGATAATGGCGTGGAAGGTGGCAGCGCAAAAGGACTGGGCTGGCTGCCGCTATCAACCACCATGCAAACAGAAAAAACACTGCGCCGGATTGATCAGCTCTCCAATTATCCCGATCAGTTCAGAGTCACCGGTTACGAAATCCATCACGGCATATCGGATGAAAATACGAAGCTGTTTCCCTTTGCTGCATGCTCTGACGACCAACAGGTCTGGGG
>JAJRTF010000099.1 GCA_021545585.1 Zetaproteobacteria bacterium | reverse complement strand
CCAACATCTCCTGCCAATATCTCGTACCGATATTTCGTCGTCCACACTACATGATATTTACAATCCCATACTGTGTGGCTGCCACGCTTATAGTCTTGCATACCATGGAAAAATACCTATCCGTCGCCTAAAGGCGAGGGGTTTACTGATCCCCTATCGGGGACTCTAAAAAGGGAGACCGAAGCCCCCCTTTAGTATCGCATCAAACGGCTTTGCTTATTTGGAAGACTTGCGGCGCTTCTCGAGCAACTCATGAATAATCGGTGTCAGAATCAGCTCCATAGCCAGAACCATCTTGCTGGCCGGAACCACCAGCGTATTGCGACGAGACATGAAGGAGCCGTTGATCATGGCCGTCAGCCATGGGAAATCAATGCCCCACTGCTCCGGCTTGCGTACACGAATCACAATCAGGCTCTCATCCGGTGTTGGTACATCGCGAGCCACAAACGGGTTGGATGTATCCACCAGGGGTACACGCTGAAAATTGATATCCGTATTGGTGAACTGCGGCGTAATGAAGTGAACATAATCGTGCATGCGCTGCAGGATATTATCGACCACAGCATCCGTGGAATATCCGCGCATGGCGGTATCGCGGTGAATCTTCTGGATCCACTCCAGGTTCACAACCGGCACAACACCCATCATCAGGTCAACAAAGGGGCGCACCTCTTCAACGCCGCCGTGCAGACCTTCGTAAAACAGCAGATCAGAACCCTCGCCGATTTCGCGCCAGTCCGTGAACTTGCCGGCCTCGACACCATACAGCTTGGCTTCCTCATCATCATGCACATAGGTACGGACCAGGCCCTTGCCGGTACGACGATAGGAGTCGAACAGTTCGGCAATTTTGTCAAACAGGTTGGCCTCATCAGAGAAGTGACTCAGACGCTTTCCGGCAGCCTCATATTCCTTGGCCTTGGCACGGAACTCCATGCGATCGAATCTATGAAAGCAATCACCTTCAACAATGGCCGGGGTTACCTTTTCCCGCCGGAAGATATGCTCCAAAGCAACCTTGGCGGTACTTGTACCGGCACCAGAAGAGCCGGTTACTGAAATCACAGGATGTTTTGCTGACATAGTATCTCCAAATTATTCAATATAATCGGATAGTTGTGAGAATACAGGGGCATTCTCAACCATCCCCTCCACATGCGTATTTTCAAATGGACGTGCATTATGGCTCAAAAAGGGCCTGTGAAGCAAGGAAATCATCCTAACACCCTGCCAGACTACTTTCCGATACAGAACTCAGAAAAAACGCGATCCAGGATATATTCAATATCACCAATGCCGAGGATGGAGCCCAGCGCTGACCAGGCACTGCGCCAGTCCATGGCAACCAGTTCCAGTACCGATTCATCATGCAGACGCTGCAAACCGGTCTCTATCAGACCCAGAGCCTGCTGCAGGGCATGGCGATGCCGTTCACGGGTTACGATGACCGCCTCACCGGATATATCCATATCGCCCAGCAGGCCAGCCAGCTTGTGCTGAAGCGCCACCAGACCCTCGTTCCGCTTCACAGATACCGGCATAAAACATTCCGGAACGGCGCCTGCAGCAATATCCATCTTATTCATGAGATATATATCGGCCTGCGGCAAATCAGCCCAGCTATCCGGGCAGGATGCGTCGGCAACAAATACAACCGCATCGGCCTGCTGTGCAGTTTGCGCAGCCCGGCGCACCCCTTCCTGCTCGATCTCGTCGTCACTCACCCGCATGCCGGCGGTGTCGGCCAGACGCACCGGAATACCATGCACCTCAAAATCCACTTCCAGCACATCACGCGTCGTGCCCGGAATATCACTCACGATAGCCCGGTCGCGTCCGGCAAGACGGTTAAGCAGGCTCGACTTGCCGACATTGGGCGCGCCTATAATGGCCACTGATGCGCCATCGAAAAGGCGCTCTCCGAGCCGAGCCGAAGCGAGCAGACTCTGTATCGGCTCTACAACATCGGTTTGCATTTGTGCGCCTAGATCTGAGAAAAACAGCTCGGGGATTTCCTCTTCGGGGAAATCGAGGCTTGCCTCAACATGTGCAACCAGGCCGGTCAGCCTGTCCATCAGGGCCTCGATCGTGCGGCCAAACTCACCGTGCAGCTGTCTCTGGGCCTGCTTTCCGGCGCGCACTGTTGCCGCATCAATACACGCCGCCACTGCCTCGGCCTGGGACAAATCCATTTTATTATGTTCAACAGCCCGGCGCGTGAACTCCCCGGGTTCCGCCGCCCTGCAGCCCAATGCAAACAGGCGCTCTATCAATGCATGTATCAATACAGAGCTGCCATGCCCCTGTAATTCGATCACATCTTCGCCGGTATACGAGTTCGGGGCGGGGAAATAAATCAGTATGCCAGAATCCAGCACATCCCCGCCGGCATCATGCCAGTCGCAAAGATAGGCCATCCTGGGCTGCCATACTGAGGCATCTTTCAGACACAGGTCTGCTGCCACCTGCAGGGCACGGGTGCCCGATATCCGGATGATGCTGACACCACCGCGCCCCGGCGGGGTCGCGATGGCAGCAATGGTCGAATCGGTCATGACAGTCTGTCAATCAGTGCAAGAGGCTTGCGTCTACAGCGCCTGTTTCACCTTCAGTACATACCACTGCTGGGCAATCGACAGCACGTTATTTACGACCCAGTACAGCACCAGACCGGCAGGGAAGAACAGGAACAGGATGGTGAACACCGGCGGCAGGAACTGCATCACCTTGGCCTGCATCGGGTCGGCCGGTTGCGGATTCAGCTTCTGCTGCACAAACATTGAGGCGCCCATGATAATCGGCAGTACAAAATACGGATCCTGTACCGACATATCATGAATCCAGCCGATAAATGGTGCCTGGCGCATTTCTATCGACATCAGCAGCACCTTGTACAGGGCGAAAAAGACCGGTATCTGAATCAGGATAGGCAGGCAGCCACCCAGCGGGTTAACCTTGTGCTTCTTGTACAGGGCCATCATTTCCTGGCTCATCTTCTGGCGGTCATCGCCATACAGTTCCTTCATACGCGCCATTTCCGGCTGCAGTTTGCGCATGCCGGCCATGGATTCATACGATTTCTGGGTCGGCCAGAAGAACAGAATCTTGATGCACAGCACCAGCAGAATGATGCACCAGCCATAGTTGCCAACATACTGATACATCCAGCTCAAAAAGCTGTGCATGGGCTTGGCGATAAATGCAAACCAGCCGTAATCAATACTGCGCTCCAGATGCGCATCAGCCGTTTTCAGCATGGGAATCGATTTAGGGCCAATGAACATCCTGGTCTGAAACACCACATCCCGGCCGTTCACCACGCCGTCATCTATCAGGCCGGCCTGATAAGAGCGGCCGTCACCCTTGAAATAATACGGATAATCCTGCTCCGGATTGGCAACAATGGCAGCGATAAAATAGCGATTCATGATGCCGGTCCAGCCACCGACCGATGCCTTGCGGACAGCGCCAAGCTCATCAAGATCGTCGTAATCAGGCTCTTCAAGCTTACCATTCAGAAATGCTGTCGGGCCCATATGTTCATAGAATGTACTGAGGTTTTTGTCCGGGTAGCGCTCGACAAGCTGGTGATACATTTTCAAACCGGCACCGCCGATGATGCTGTCCTTGATGGTCAGGTTATAGGAACCGGGGCTCAGGCTCAGACTGCGCTTCCATACACGCCCATGATCAATATCCGCACTCAGGATAAGGCTGCCATTGTCCTGTTTAATTAACTTGAACGGCTGCGTCCGGGTGCCGCCAATCATGCCGGAGTTCATATAAATGGACTGCTTATCGCCCACGTTCAGGAATGCCACGCTGGGCGATTCCGGCTCGATGGATTCCTTATACGCTTTCAGGATACCCTTGGTAATCCAGCCTTTTTCGTTGACTTCCAGATGCAGAACATCATTGGACAGCGTGAATGTTTTCCCCGATTCCAGCTCGGAAACCGGCGGCTGAAGCGAGGCGGCATCGGACTGTTCAACAGGTGCCGCAGGTGTCAAAACGGCCTGACCCTCCGGCAGGGACGGAGTGCTCTCACTCTCCGTCGTAGCCACCGGCTGATTCTGCGGCCCGGGGAAGAGCGCACTCCAGCCCAGCAATACAGCCATCGAAAGGGCGAAGGCGAGGAACATATTCTTTTGATCCATTGTGGTTACTCCATCTATCTATTTGGGTACAGGGTCATAGCCACCCCTGGAAAACGGGTGGCACCGTAACAAACGTTTGATGCCAAGCCAAACACCGCGTACAGCGCCATGCTGTTCAACGGCCTCAATCATATAGGCCGAACAGCTCGGTGTATGAATACAGCGCGAAGGCAGAAGCGGGGATATAACCCATTGATAAAAGCGAATCAGCCCCTTCGCCATACGAACCGTCACACCCGGCCGCTGCTCAGGCAACTCAGACATCGGATTGAATATGTCTGTTTATGTGTGACATGGCCTGTAGAAAATAATCGGCGACATGCTGCATCTTGGTAGAAGGGACAACAGGAATTACAAGTATGTCGATATGCATGCTGTTGCAGATATGGCGGCGAAAAACATCGCGTAACTGGCGTTTAAACCGATTGCGCTGCACAGCATTACCGAACTTTCTGGAAACAGCCAAGCCAAGTCGCGCATGACCCAGTGAGTTCATCTTGTATACAAAACGCATGCCGCCATAACTGATACGCCGGCCATTGCGCATAGCGGCAAAATCAGATTTTGAGCGCAAACGACATGCAGGCCGGTAACGCTGATTCAAAAAGAATCAGACACTCAGTTGCTTACGTCCCTTGGCACGACGACGATTCAATATCGCACGACCGGCACGGGTAGCCATGCGGGCGCGGAAGCCATGACGGCGAGCGCGGCGAATTCGGCTTGGCTTATAAGTAAAGCTCATGGGTGATCTCCTGATCCCGATATTTGCTCGCAAATGTTCGAGCAACTAACTTAAAAACAGCGCTTAAACCTGAATGGTCATCTGACCAGCCGCGCAAAGCATTGTTTTTCAAAGGGCCGCGCATAATAAATGCAGCAGTTTGGGTGTCAAGAAGAAGCTGTCCGTATGTTTTATATATTGCACACTGGATGCAAGCGGCCAAGCATGTACTATTCAGGGAATGATCACCCCTTCCACCACATCCGTGTGTGAGTCCATCTGGCAACAGGTGCTGGATAAGCTCCAGAATGATATTCCGGCATCCCGTTTTGATGCATGGATTCGTCCGGTAGTGCCCGAGATCAATAACCAGGCATTGCTATTAAAGGTGTCCAATCGTTTTTTCCTCGATGGCCTGAAATCAAGCTACGGCCAGCAAATTCTCGATGCTGTACAGGCGATCTCCGGATCGGACATGGAGGTGCGCTTTACCGTCGACCCTGATCTGGAAGTCGCGGCTGAAGCGCTGACAGAGCAGAAGGCCCATGATGCCGGCCGTATCACGGTTGACGGATATATTGACCCCCGCTTTACCTTTGAAAACTTTGTCGTGGGTTCAAGTAATGAATTCTGCCATGCCGCCAGTCGGGCCGTGGCCGACAAACCGGGTGAAATCTATAACCCGCTCTATCTATATGGCGGTGTAGGTCTTGGCAAAACCCATTTAATCAATGCCGTGGCCAATGCGCTCATTGCCAAGGATCATACGCGCATCGCCTATCGTACCGGTGAGCGTTTCACCAATGAGCTGATTCAGGCCATCCGCGCCGGTTCAACCGAGGAGTTTCGTAACCAGTATCGTAAAGTTGATGTGCTGATTATCGATGATATCCAGTTTATTGCCGGTAAGGATCGTACCCAGGAAGAATTCTTTCATACCTTTAATGCCCTGCATGAAGTGAAAAAGCAGATTATTCTGACTTCCGATCGTTCTCCCAGAGAACTGACCAATCTGATGGAGCGTCTGCGCTCCCGTTTTAACTGGGGCCTGGTTGCGGATATTCAGCCGCCGGATCTGGAAACCCGCCTGGCTATTCTAGCCAGCAAGGCGGAACTGGCCGGTGTAGATCTGGATCGCGATGTCGCGCAGCTGCTGGCATCACGTATCACCAATAATGTGCGTGAACTTGAAGGCGCATTAACCCGGCTGACGGCGCATGCCACACTGACCGGTCGCACCATTGATATCGATTTTGCCCGCCATGTATTGCGTGATCTGCTGCATGAAGAAGTACGTGCCATATCGGTTGAGGATATCCAGAAGAAGGTTGCCTCGTATTATAATATAAATCCGCGCGAAATGCGCTCGAGCAAGCGCAGTCGCACGCTCGCCTTTCCCAGACAGGTTGCCATGTATGCCGCCAAGGATTTAACCACCCTTTCGCTGCCCGAGATCGGTGAACAATTCGGCGGCAAAGATCACACCACTATTCTGTATGCGGTGAGAAAGATCTATAAAATGCGTCAGGATGATGACGATTTCGATGATGAAATGGATCGCATTATGGCCCTGTTAAAATAAGGGGGGAGACTGCATCCCCCTGCATGCTAAAACCTGTGTAGTGAGGCCCCCATAGCTTGTGGATAAGTTGAGTATAAGCCCGGTCAACGATAAGCTGTCGGCTTCCAGGGGGATTTATTCACATCCTGTGCACAAGCTATGCGAGTTTTTCTCACACGCCATGCATACAGTTTAAACGAAGGTGAATATGGCTAGAATGGACTTGTCCACACTATCCACAACACCTATGATGACTATGAATATTTTAATAATAAAGGGTATTTAAGGAGTAAGGATGAATATTACATTATCCAGAGCATCTTTATTACAGGCCGTTCAGCGTTGCCAGAGTATTGTAGAAAAAAGACATACCGTCCCTATTCTGGCCAACATCCTGTTAAAAGCTGATCAGCATACTCTTGAAATTACCGCCACCGATTTGGAAGTGGGTATGCGCAGTCAGGCTGCCGCCAGTGTTAAGGATGCAGGTGAAGTCACGGTCTCGGCACGCAAGCTGTTCGATATCATCAAGGAGCTAGATCCCGAACAGGATGTCAGTCTGGAAAGCGGTGATAATTTTCTCGCCATTCGCAGCGGCCGTTCCCGTTTCCGCTTGTCCACCCTGGCCGCGGCTGATTACCCTAGTCTGAGCCTCGAGGAGGACTCTGCCGCCATTCGTATTTCCGCAGCACAGCTCTCCGACATGATTGCGGCAACCGCTTTTGCCATGTCCAGTGATGAAACCCGGAAATATCTTACTGGAACCCTGTTTGAAGTGGATGATAAGCAGATGCTGCGCTTGGTGACCACCGATGGTCATCGCCTGGCTCTGTATGAAGCGGAGCTCGGGCAAAGTGCTTCCACCTGCCAGTGCATTGTACCGCGCAAGGCGGTGATTGAGATCCGCAAGCTGTGTGATGAATGCGAAGATGAAGTATCGCTGTATCTCGGAGAGCGCCAGATACGTCTGGAGGCCGGCAGCAATGTATTGACCTCCAAGCTCATCGATGCGCGTTTCCCGGTATATCAGGATGTCATTCCCAGCGGCAATCCCGGTCATGCATCAGTGGTTCGAGCTGAATTTGATCAGGTATTGCGCCGCAGTATGATTGTTGCTAATGAGTTTACCCATGATATTCGCCTTGCCTTCTCCGATAGCGGGCTGGATATCTCCGCCCATAATACCGAGCAGGAAGAGGCCGAAGAGCATCTGGCAGCCGATTATAATGCCCAGGAAGTGGTTATTGGCTTTAACGGACGCTATCTGCGCGATGCACTGGGAGCCATGCGTTCAGCATCGGTGCATCTGGAACTGAAGGATGAGCTTTCGCCGGTACTGATTTATGCCGAGGATCATCCCGAAGCCCGCTATGTCATCATGCCGATGAGGATTTAAGACGGATTCGCCAGCCAACGTGACCAGTCCGGCAAACGATGTGATATCGGCGACGCCCCTCCGGGTTTGTGAGGTTGGGGTCACGGATTTACGCTGTCATGAAAAGCTGACCTGGCAATGCGATCCGGGCCTGAACATGATTATCGGGGCCAACGGCAGCGGTAAAACCAGCCTTCTCGAAGCTGTGTATCTGATGGCCAACGGCCGCTCTTTTCGTCAGGCACGTGATCCGTTTCTGGTCAGGCGCGGTCAGGCGCGGTTTTTTATTCAGGGATCGTGGCATCGGTTTGGTCCCATCAATCTGTCGGCGGCCGGTCAGCGCGTCAAAATATCGCTGCGTTTTCAGGGGCGCGATGTGCAGCGTCGCAAGGATGTCAGTGAAAGCTTCCCGATTCTGGTTGAAGCGCCGCAGGGGAGCAAGCTGATTGACGGCGCCCCCAATGAGCGCCGCCGCTGGCTCGATGGACTGGTGATGACCTGCTTCCAGGGGTTAAATATTCATTATGATCGTTACCTGCGCGCAGTAATGCAGCGGGGGCGCCTGTTGCGTAAGCGTCAGCTCAGTGAAGAGTTGGATGTCTGGGAACATCAGATTGTCCTGTATGGCCTGTCCATCATCGAATACCGGAACAGACTGATAGACGAGCTTAATGAAGCCCTGACAGATGAGCAGAACCTCACCGAGCATCCCCTGATGATGCGTATGAAAAATCCAGCCTGTGATGAAGCCGCATGGCTGAAACGGCTGCAGGATAAGCGTCAGGATGATATGCGCATCGGAGGGCTTCGTTTCGGGCCGCACTGTGACGGTGTGCAGATGTATTTTCAGGAGCGTGAAATTCGCAGTGCAGGCTCACGGGGGCAGCAAAAACTGGCGGCCATTGCCATAAAGATGGCAGAATGTGCATTGTGGCGTCAGTATCGTCGCATGCTTCCTGTACTGTTGCTCGACGACTGTCTGGAAGCTCTGGATCGTGAGCGTCAGACGCGGACTTTGCAGCGTCTGGCTGAATATCCGGGCCAGACACTGATCACGGCGCCGCAAGGCGTGAGTATTTCATCCGGGATTGATATTCGCATGCAACAACTGCAAGCCGGATTGCTTCGTGCCATGACTGCCGGGCATGAGGATATATCGGAAGAGGTTCGGATGACGCCGGAAACCGGCCCCGGATCACAAACCACAATGATGGAGGAGGCGGCATGAGTGCTTCTCAACAACAGGAAAATTATGGTGCGGAAAGCATCAAGGTGCTCAAGGGCCTGGATGCGGTGCGCAAACGTCCGGGCATGTATATCGGCGATACCGATGACGGTACAGGCCTGCATCATATGGTCTATGAGGCAGTGGATAATGCCATCGATGAGGCACTGGCCGGTCACTGCAATAAAATTGAGGTGATTCTGCACTCGGATGATTCAGTCACCGTGCGTGACAACGGTCGCGGTATTCCGGTTGATATGCATGAGGAAGAAGGTCGTTCGGCGGCCGAAGTGATTATGACCGTGCTGCATGCCGGCGGTAAATTCGACAGCAATTCCTATAAGGTGTCCGGCGGCCTGCATGGCGTGGGTGTATCAGTGGTGAATGCCCTGTCTGATTATCTGGAGTTGGAAATTCTGCGTAATGGCAAGGTGCATTACTGCCGTTTTGAACATGGTGACACAGTCAAACCGCTGAAGGTGGTCGGTGAAGCCGAGGGTACGGGTACGGCTGTGCGTTTCCTGCCCAGTCTGGATACCTTTTCACATCGCAATATGTCCTTTGATATTCTGTCCAAGCGTTTGCGGGAGCTGTCATTTCTGAACAGCGGCGTACGTATTGAGCTGATCGATGAGCGCAATGATCATCATGCGGTTTTTGAATATGAGGGTGGTATCACTGCCTTTGTTGAGCATTTGAATCGTACGCGTACAGCTGTGCACAAGGAATGCATCACTATCACCGGCGAGAGGGACAATATCGGTATCGAGTTGTCCATGCAGTGGACCGATGCCTATCAGGAAAATGTTTTCTGCTTTACCAATAATATCCCGCAGCGTGATGGCGGTGCGCATCTGGCCGGCTTTCGCTCCGCTCTCACCCGCTGTGTCAATACTTACGCCGCAGCCAACGGCCTGCTCAGAAAGCACAAGGTGTCGCTAACCGGTGATGACTGCCGCGAGGGGCTGACTGCGGTGCTGTCGATCAAGGTTCCGGATCCAAAGTTTTCTTCGCAGACCAAGGACAAGCTGGTTTCGTCCGAAGTGCGTCCTGCCGTGGAAACGACAGTGGGTGAGAAACTGGCAGAATGGTTCGAGGAAAACCCGGCCGAGGCCAAACGCGTTGTTGGCAAGGCAGCCGAGGCAGCCATGGCTCGCGATGCAGCCCGCAAGGCTCGTGATCTGACCCGCCGCAAGGGCGCACTCGACATTTCCAGCTTGCCCGGAAAATTAGCCGACTGTCAGGAGAAGGATCCTGCCACCTCCGAAATCTTCCTGGTGGAGGGTGATTCCGCCGGCGGTTCGGCCAAGCAGGGCCGTGATCGTCGTACGCAGGCGATTCTGCCGCTCAAGGGCAAGATTCTTAATGTTGAAAAAGCACGCTTCGACAAGATGCTGTCCAGTCAGGAAATCGGCACCATGATCACGGCACTCGGTACCGGTATCGGCAAGGAAGATTTCGATATCGCCAAGCTGCGTTACCACAAGATCATTATCATGACGGATGCGGATGTCGACGGCTCGCATATCCTGACCCTGCTGCTGACCTTCTTTTATCGCCAGATGCCGGAGGTGATTGAGCGCGGCCATCTGTATATCGCCCAGCCGCCGCTGTATCGCGTGGCACGCGGCAAGAAGGGGCGTTATGTTGCCGATGACGCCGATCTGTTCGAGTTCCTGCTTGAGCAGGGGCTTGAGGGTAAGGAATATTATGCATCGGCGAAGGCCAGGCCGATTACCGGCGAGCGTCTGCAGACAGCAGTGCGCAGCGTTCATCGTCTGCAGAACCTGGAGCGTCGCCTGTCTCAGCGGCTGGACAGCGTGGTACTGAAATATCTGATCGAAAGCGGCCAGACCAGCCCTAAAATGCTGCGCCAGAAAGAGCTTCTTGAAGAACGTCTGGCAGCACTGGACAAGGCCTTTGCGGCCGGTACACGTGAGGATGAAACGCTGAGCTGGACGATCACCGAGGATGTTGAAAGAGGTGCGCTGCAGGTGCAGTTCCAGCGCCGCAATCATGGCCGTGTGATGATTTCGCGCCTGACCATGGATTTGATTGGTACGGCCGAATTTGCTGAAGCCCAGAAATTATGCGCTTCGATTCAATCCACCATTGGCGAGGGCGCTTATCTGAAAGCCGGTGACAAGCGTTGGGAGATCGGGCATTTCGACGATCTGGCCACTGCCGTTGAGCAGGAAGGCCGTAAAGGCCTGAGTATTCAGCGCTATAAAGGCCTGGGTGAAATGGATCCCGAACAGTTATGGGAAACCACCATGGATGCCGGCAACCGCACCCTGCTGCGGGTGACACTGGAAGATGTGGTCAATGCCGATGAAACATTCTCGACCCTGATGGGTGATGCGGTGGAGCCGCGCCGTGCCTTTATTCAGGATAATGCCCTGAAGGTACGCAATCTCGATGTCTGATACCCGCAAACAGCAAATCAGCTATGCCGATTGCGGCGTGGATATTGATGCCGGCAATGCATTTGTCGGTCGCATCAAGCAGGCGGTGAACAGCACCATGCGTCCGGAAGTGCTGGCCGGTCTGGGCGGTTTTGGCGGCCTGTTCAAGCCGGACTTTTCCACCATGCAGGAGCCGGTGCTGGTGTCCGGTACCGACGGTGTCGGCACCAAGCTGTTGCTGTTGCAGGAATATGAGCGACCGCATGTGGCCGGTATTGATGCAGTGGCGATGTGTGTCAACGATCTGGCAGCACTCGGTGCTGCCCCGCTGTTCTTTTTGGATTATCTGGCCACAGGAAAACTGTCCGGCGAAACACTGGCCGGTGTGGTGGAAGGCATTGCCGAGGCCTGCAAAACCTGCGAATGCGCCCTGATCGGCGGTGAAACGGCCGAAATGCCCGGCATGTATGCTCCCGGACATTACGATATCGGCGGTTTCTGTGTCGGGGTGGTGGATAAACCGAAAATGGTTGATGGCTCCACCATTGCCGCAGGTGATGTGGTGCTGGGTCTGGCTTCCAACGGTCCGCATTCCAACGGTTTTTCGATGGTGCGTAAGCTGCTGGAGCTGGGCAAGGCCGATATTCGCCATGACGTGTTATCCGACGGCTCCAAAGCCATTGATAAAGTGCTTTCTCCTACCCGTCTGTATGTACCGGCCATCAATGCACTGATGCAAAGCGGTGTAGAGGTGCATGGTTTCTCGCATATCACCGGCGGTGGCATGTTTGATAATCTGGAGCGTATTTTATCGGATGACCTGGCGGTGACGGTTGATGTCAGCACATGGGGCGTACCGCCGGTATTTGAATATCTGCTTTCCTTTGCCGATGTGGAAAGAAACGAGCGCTACCGAACCTTCAATATGGGCATCGGTTTTGTGGTGATGTTACCGAAAGATGTGGCGGCACAAGCTGAAGCAATCCTCAGTGATGTCGGTGAAACAGTGTATCGGATCGGTTATATCTATCAGCGCGATGGAGAATCGGTCACATTGGTTGGTTAGTTTCCTTATTTGAACATGTTATCCAGAAACATGGAAATTAAGGGCGTATATAGGAGGGCGGTTTCAAGATCGAAGTGCAACACGCCTGATATTTTGTTCGTAGTATTCACGGAAATCGAAGCCGGGCAAGAATAGCTCTGCAGGACATCGATATCCGAGGCTCTTACGCGGCCTGGTATT
>JAJRTF010000098.1 GCA_021545585.1 Zetaproteobacteria bacterium | reverse complement strand
TGGCTGCCACGCTTATAGTCTTGCATACCATGGAAAAATACCTATCCGTCGCCTAAAGGCGAGGGGGTTACTGATCCCCTATCGGGGACTCTAAACCCCAAAGGCCAATCTGTCGCGACTGTATCAGCTTATGATTTTCTTATTTCATGCTAACTGCTGCCCGCCTTTCCGTCGGATTCAGACCATTAGGGCCGGTTCACATAAATTCTGGCCGTAGCGAAATAGCCATTTTTGTTGCGCTGCAAGGCACTTTGAGCGCAATGTGCTGAATGCACACCAGCGAGAAATAACGCAGCAGCGTGCAAAAATGGCATTTCCCACAGGGCTGTGACCGAAGGAAATGCCCGTGGTGCACCCCAAATGAGGCCATTCAGCGTTGCTCGTCATTTATTTGGATTCACCAAACCTCATTCCTCGCGCCTTGACTGGCCTCATTTGGGACAGCAGCGCTTCGAACAGAATTTATGTGAACAGGCCCTAATAAGCCTTCCAGCCTGATTCGGCAGCACGCAAAAGATCCTCGGGGGTATCGATATCAAAGCTGGTTGCAAGCTGTTTGCTCGACAGCCCCAGCATCCGGCAATTGGCTACGGTCTGCTTCAATACCGCGCCGGACGACCATATTACCCCGTCGAAGACAGGCCAGTTTCCACGCAGACCAATCAGATCATAGCCGCCGTCTTCAACCGGACCAAGAATAACATCGGTATCAGCCAAAGACTGCGCAGCCTTCAACAATCGCTGATCGGTTATATGCGGAGAATCCGTGCCAAGAAACAGTACAGCACTGGCCTGCTCTTCAAATGCTGTACGCATCTGCGCTGACATACGCTCACCCAGATCGCCCTGCCCCTGTGCAAGAAGAGGCAACCCGAAGCGCTGAAAGAAGCCATGCTCGATATCATCGGCAGCAATATAGACAGTATCAAACAGCCGCCGGGCTCGTTGAATCACGGTTGTTGCCATAGCGCAATGAATCCGCGCCGCTTCCTCAGCGCTAAAACCTGTCATCAGGCGGGTTTTAACACGCCCCGGAACAGGTGCCTTGCACATGATCACCAGCCTCAGGGCATCCATCAGCGGGCCTCTCTGTACATGCGGGCCAGTTTTTCTGCCGGAACCCCGAGCCAGTACAGAAAGCGCAGCTTCCACATCAGGCCAATGGTGCTGAAAATGCCATGCTGTTCCCAGCGCCGGCTTGAGGTGACGACCTTGTCCCGCAGGCAAATGATCTCCCCCTGTTTTTTCAGGCGGCGGGAAAATTCGACATCCTCCATCAATGGCAGATCGGGAAAACCGCCCAGCTGCTCGAACACAGTGCGCCGTACAAACATGGCCTGATCACCGGTGCTGATACGGCTCAGCCGTGAGCGATGATTGATAAGCCACTCAATCACCCGGAACAGCGGCTGACGGCCTGACAGCTGCACATCAAAGCGTCCGCCGACCACATCAGGCCGCTTCACGGCTTGTTTTATGGCTAATACATGACTTGAATTTATATCTGTGTCTACGTGTAAAAAAAGAATTATATCGCTTTTAATATATGATGCCCCGGTATTCATCTGCCTTGCCCTTCCCGGCCTGCTAACGACACAGTGAGCACCGGCCTGTTGCAGAACTGCCAGTGTGTCATCACTCGATCCGCCATCGCAGAACACCAGTTCATCGACTCCGAGATGCATCCATCCGGAAGTCCGCCCGCCAAGGCATGCGGCCTCATTGAGCACAGGTACGACCACGGCAACGGTACAGTGATCAGACAAGCTTCAAGGACACCCAGCCGCTGCCGGGCTCACGAAAATTGGTTACCTGTCCGCGCCAGACTCGCCCGGCCAGGGCGATCAGGTCTTCGCCATGCATGAACAGGCGGATATCGAGTTTCATGCTCTGGCCTTCGATCTCCACCTCGCTGGCAGGCACCATACGCTGGACAATGGTATCGGAGATATTGAGCGAGGCGTACCGTTTGCGGCTCATGGCACGTCCGAGTACCACCCCCTTGCCGCCATGCCGTGCCGCCGGCTTGAACACCCAGCCTTTTCTTTCCTGCCAGACCTGATCGGCATCCATATCGGCCAGCCGGCGTGTTTCCGGCGTGATTCGCCGGATAAACCCTGCCGCCTCCTCACTTACGCATTCCTCCAGCAAACCTGTTTTCCACCAGTCCACCATGCGTGTTTTATCCCCGATCAGGGCATAACTTCGCGGATGCGGATTGAGAATAATCTGACGGCGTTCATAGGCCCTGCGAATATCAGCCAGCGCCTCAGTCTGAAGATAAAAGTCGGTATGGCGGTTGTAAATGGCATCCAGTCGCTCATCCATGCCATACAGCCCGTCCCCGCGCAATTGCACATCCTCCGGAGCAAGCAGAAACACATGCCTGCCCTGCCGGCGCAGCAATTCGGCATAGGCGCACATCTCGGGATACATATACTGCTGCACGATATCCTCATCAAGAATGACAATGCTCTGCCAGTCTTCCGGAAACATCGCCACCAGCCTCTGTTCGAGTGTGCCGTGCATATCCTTTATCTCGCTCTGCGGCAGCCATTGACCCTGGCCAATATACAGCCCGCCGGCATTGTTATTGATCTCGATCAATTTCGGCCCATCGGGGCTTATGTGAAAATCAAACCCCATCAGCACACTGGGCCAGTCGCTTTCAATATGGGCGGCCTCGGGCAGATGGTCAGCCAGCTTCAGCAGGTAAGCCGGATTTTCCTTAAGACGGTAGATCGTTCTGGCAAAGGCCAGCATCTGCTCGAAATCGGACATATTGAGGCCTACAGCCTGACTGCTGGCAAGGTTCGTTTGCTTTACAAAGCTCTGAGATAACCCGGTCATGGCGCCAAGGCTATCTCAGCTGCCACCGGTCTGTCACAATTCGCCCATGACAGAGCAAGCAACCCTTTCCGAAACATCTCCTCAAATCGACCCGTGCGAGCATCAATTGCCGACCATGACAACGATCGAACTGGAGAGCCTGATAAAACGCTGGGGACAACCGGGTTATCGGGCCAGGCAGATTATCGACTGGCGCAACAAGGGCGTCAGCGATCCCGATGCCATGCGCAATATTCCTGCGGATTTGAAGCACAGGCTCAAAACCGACCTCGTATGCCAGCCGCTCAATCTGGTGCGCCGACAGGCTTCCAGCGACGGTACCCGCAAATACGTATTTGCCCTGAAGCGGCACCGCTTTGCCGGCAAGATGGTCGAGGCGGTGTTCATTCCCGAGGAAAAACGCGGCACCGTATGCATTTCCTCGCAGGTCGGCTGTGTGCTGGATTGCCCGTTCTGCCACACAGGGACCCAGGCATTTGAGGCCAACCTGAGCGGCAGCGAGATGATAGCCCAGATTCTGGCCATCAAGGCTGACCTCAGGGCTGACCCGATGGCTGATGAACTGCATAATCAGGTGACACATGTGGTGTACATGGGTATGGGAGAACCTCTTGCCAATGAAGAGGGCCTGCATGAAAGTCTGGCGGCATTGATGTCGGAAGACGGCCTGCACCTGTCGCGCCGACGCATTACTGTCTCCAGCTCCGGGCTGGTGCCGCAAATCAAGCGCCTCGGCGAGGCATATCCGGTCAACCTGGCCATTTCACTGCATACCGCCAGTGATGCACTGCGCGATGTGCTGGTGCCGATTAACCGCAAATATCCGCTGAGCCAGTTACGCCGCTGCCTGAATGCATACTCGCTCGGTAGCCAGCGCCATATTACGCTCGAATATGTCCTGCTGCATGGCGTCAATGACCGCGAGGAGGATATGCGGGAGCTGGTCCGCTTCGTCAATGCCGAGCGGGAGCGGGTCAACCTTATCCAGTTCAATCCATATCCTGAAAGTCCGTATACAGGCTCATCAAAGGAACACATGAGTATATTTGCCCAAGGCTTGATTTCTAAAGGTGTTCGTGCAACGGTAAGGCGTTCGCGCGGGCAGGATATCATGGCTGCATGCGGCCAGCTGAAGGCTGAAGCCCAGCAGGCAGGATAAAACAACTGGGGGCTGCTACATGGGGAAGATAAAACAGCAACGCACCGGCATCATCGGCGGCAGCGGCCTGTATGATATCGAAGGTATTGAAGTCATCGAAAGGCTGCAGCTGGAAACCCCGTACGGCTCCCCGTCCGATGATCTGTTGCTGGCCCGTTACCATGAGCAGGAAATCGTCTTTCTCCCCCGTCACGGACGCGAGCACGGGCTCCCGCCGCATAAGATCAATTACAGGGCCAACATCTATGCCATGAAGCTGGCCGGCGTTGACCGCATTATCTCAATTTCCGCCGTTGGCTCCCTGCGTGAACTCATTCATCCGGGTGATTTCGTGCTGGTGGATCAATTCGTCGATCGAACACATGACCGGGGCAATACCTTTTTTGATGGCCCGGTCGTGGCGCATGTGTCGATGGCCAACCCGGTATGTGAATGCCTGAGGCAATCGTTGATCAAGGCCTGCCATGCATCCGGCATCAACTGCCATGATGGCGGTGCTTATCTGGTCATGCAGGGTCCGCAGTTTTCCAACCGTGCCGAATCACTGCTTTATCGTGGCTGGGGCATGGATGTGATTGGCATGACCAATATGCCCGAAGCAAAACTCGCCCGGGAGGCGGAGATTTGTTATGCCACAGTCGCCATGAGTACCGATTATGATTGCTGGCATGAGGATGAAGAAAATGTTTCCGTGACTTCGGTCATTGAGGTCATGCAGGCCAATGTTTCCAAGGCACAAAGTATGTTGAAGCAGTTTTTCTCGGCACCTTCTGATAATATATGTGGCTGTGGCTGCAAACAGGCTCTCAGCCACGGTGTTTTTGCTGATTTAAAAGCTCAGGATGATGAATCCCTGAGACCGATTTATGCCCTGGTGGAGCGATTTCTATGAAGAAGAGCATTCTGTTTATCTGCCTGACGCTGTTACTGTCAGCCTGTAGCAGTAGTCAATATGAGCCCGAGAAACAGCTGGAGCTGGCCAAGATTCATTATCAGATGGGCATTGATGCACTCAATAAAGGGATGCTGCCCAAGGCGTTTGTCGAGCTGATGGAGTCGGACAAGCTGCAACCCGGTCAGCCCGATGTTGAAGATGCACTGGCCTATGCATGGCGCTTACGCGGCAATCTGGACAAATCCGAGTATTATTATAAAAAAGCACTGGCACATGGTTCCCGCGCATCGACTCAGAACAATTACGCCAGCCTGTTGATTCAGATGAAGAAATATAAAAAGGCAGAGACTCTGTTGCGCAAGGCGCTGAAAGATCCGCGTTACCCGAATCAGGATATGCTTTTCCTCAATCTTGGTGATGCACTGCTCGGGCAGGGCCTGTTCGATGATGCCATTGCCGCCTACCGCAAGGCCAAACTTTTCCGGCCCTCCGACCTAAGAGCCCAGATGAAAGAGGCAGATGCCTACGTTCAGTTTAATCGTCTGAACTATGCCCGTGCGCTTTATGAAACCATACTGCGTAAAAACAAGGGCATGCGTGCTATCGCCGAGGGGCTGCTTGATGTACTCAAAAAACAGAACGATCTGCCGGCGGCCCGGAAAATGTTGAAAACCTTCCACCAGCATGCCGCCAGTGATCTCGACAAGGCCTGGGCCAATGATGAACTGGAAAATATACGGTAATAGCGGGATCACGACGTGAATGACGAGCGTCATACGCCCGAAGAACAACATGACAGCGCTGCCATGAATGCCCCGGCTTCCGATACCAGCGCCCATGACAGTGCTGCCCAGTTAAAGGACATCGGCCGCCAGCTGCGTAAAGCACGCAAGGCCCATGGTGAAAGCCTTGATGATCTGGTGCGCGAACTCAAGCTGCGCAAGGTTTATTTTCAGGCTCTGGAGAAAGGCAACTGGGACGCCCTGCCTGATGAGGTTTATGCCGTCGGTTTTCTACGTCAATATGCCGCACATCTGGGACTGGACATTGACGTAGACATCAAGCGAATCAAGAACCGGCAATACAAGCTGACCCGCCCGATGACCTTTCCCGATCCGCCCATTGCCCCGTCGCGGCGCTGGGCGTGGATTACAGGCGCATGTTTTATCGTGCTGTTTATAGTCTTCAATGTATTCAATTATACTGATGATGATACGAATTCGATCATTCCTGTACCTCCCCCCCTGCAGATACAGCCCGAACCAGCCGTCATCGCGCCTGCCGCGGTACAGCCTGACGCCCAGCCTGAGCCGCACATGGCAGACGCGGCAAAAGATGCTTCAGCAGTCGCGTCCAAAACAGCCAGTAAAATCGTTCTGGATGAAACCCTCCGGCCACTGCACAGCTTCCGTTTCGATGCCATTGATGATGCGGTCTGGTTACAGGTATATCTGCCTGACGCCGACGGTCTGATGATAGGCGAACTCAGAAAAGAGGTGCTGCTGCAGCCCGGCCACCACATCACCCTTGATGAACCGGTTAACCACCTGTGGTTAACTACAGGCAATGCCGGGGCATTGCAGATCAGTGTGGATGGAAACATCGTGCATGCGGCAGGCACGCTGGGGGATATCGGCAAGGTTTTACACGATTATCAGATCAGCGCGGATGAATAGCAGCACTTGTTTTTCAGATTCGGCTCATGCATATTGCACTGCTCTATATTCAGAACCGAAAGAATAAATCCCAGGAGAGGAAAGCATCATGACTGCCACCCATTTTCAATCAGCACGCAGGAATATGGTCGAATATCAGATTCGCTGCTGCAAGGTGCTTGAGCCGGCCATCCTTGATTTGATCGAATCCATGCCTCGTGAGGATTTTGTACCTGAACATGTGCGCAGTCTGGCCTACATGGAGGGCCATGTTCCCCTACCCTGCAATCAGGAAATGTTCAGCCCGCTGCAGGAAGCAAGCATCATGCAAAAGCTCCAGCTTCAGGGCCATGAACGTGTTCTGGAAATCGGTACTGGCACCGGTTTTCTGACCACCATGCTGGCCATGTTGTCGGCCGAAGTGGTGAGTTGTGAAATTCATGAAGAACTGGCCAAACAGGCGGCAGCCAATATTGCCGATCACGGTGTTACCAATGCCAAAGTGCTGCACATCAATGCCATGGACCCCGAGGCCATGGCCGACAGCAGCGATCTCAAACAGGCTTTTGATGTCATTGTCCTGGGAGCGGCAGTCCGGGAAATCCCCGAACACCTGCTGGCCCTGCTCAAGGACGGCGGCCAGATCATGGCCTTTGTCGGTGAGAATCCAGTCCTGTCACTGATCCACAAGCGCAAGATCGGTCAGGCATGGAAGACCACAAAAATATTCGAGACCCTGTTGCAGAATGTTGAGGGACTGCCCGAACGACGCGAATTCGTCTTTTAACAAGGAGTGAACGACCACCGGCTAAAAGCCGGTGGCTTCCTTTTACGGCTGGAAGCCGGTGATTGGTCGGCCATCCGGCCGACTGACTACACCACTTCAAAGTCATCATCCGGATGCGGTGGCTTCTGATTTTGATGGAGCCACTTGGCGACATCCCGCCACGTGAGTACGAAGAAAATTATTATCGACAGACTCAGTATCAGAAAGCAGCATGACGACTCAAACAAAAATGCCTCCGATAAACTCGGGGCGATTCACT